>DATIVB010000056.1:0-74899 GCA_035466375.1 Chondromyces sp. | reverse complement strand
GGTCCTTGAAGAAGCCCTGGAGGTCGGCGTCGTCGGGGAGGTCGAGCTTGACCAGGCGGTCGCCGAGCCTGAGGTAGGTGGTGCTGCGGAAGAACTCGGGGACCACGGTGACCATGTCGTAGCGTCCCTCCGGCGTGTGGTCCGACGAGGCGATGACGAAAACGTCGTCCACCGAACCCTCGAAGACCACCTCGGCCGCCTCGAGGGGCGTCCCCCGCCGCCACTCCTTGGCGATCCTCGGGTAGCCCGAGGCGTTCAGGGACCCTTCGCCGAAGTCGGTCGCGACCCACAGCGTGTCCTCGTCCTTCCAACCGATCCGGTGCTTCGCCTCGGACAGGCTGAAGCCACCTTTCACGAAGCTCTTGGTGACGGTGTCGAACTCGCGCTCGACGGTGGCGTCGGCGCCGCCGCGCGACAGGCTCACCATGCAGCGGCGGTACTCGGGCTCGAGGCAGTCGGCGCCCTTCCACACCCAGTTCTCGCCCTCGGCCTCGGCCAGGGCGTCGAGGTCGAGCACGATCTCCCACGACGGCGTCTCCTTGACGTACTCGGAGAGGAAGGTGCGGCGCCAGACGCCGCGCACGTGCTCGGCGTCGCGCCAGAAGTTGTAGAGCCAGGCGCCCTGGATCGAGGGGCTCGGAATGCGGTCGCGCGAGGTGTAGATCTCGAGCAGCGTGGCGTGGATCTCTGGAAACTCGGGCACCGCCTCGAGCACCGCGGTGTCGGCGGCGCTCTTCGCCTTCACCCACTCGAGGGCTTTGGAACCCTCAACCTCTTCGAGCCACAGATAGGGATCCTCGTCGCCGGCCGCCGCGACCGCGGCAGCGAGCAGGGCAGCAAGAATGACAATCGAGAAACGTGCGTTCATTGCGGCTTCCTCCCTGGCACTCGTACGGCGATCGGCGCCGCCGGTTTCGGGATTCTAGCAAGCCGAAGCGTCGAACCGGGGAGCAGGGAGCACCCGCCCGCCCGCCATCGTTGGAACGTTCGAACGTTCGAACGTTGCACGTTCCCACCCATCCGCCCACGTCGCAACCACGAAGGCACGAAGACACGAAGAAATCACGAAGGCCCCCCACCCACCCGGAAACGCAGAGGCGCAGAGGCGCAGAGTCGCAGAGCCGCCCACCCACCCAGAAACACGAAGGCACCAAGTCACAAAGGATTCACGAAGGCCACCCGCCCACCCGAAAACGAGAAGACGCAAAGGCGCAAAGATGCAAAGACGCAAAGGGACTGGTGCCGGGAGGGGCGCTCTTCCGCAGTGTGGCGGCAGAACGGCAGGCGATCGGATCGCCTGCCGCCGGTGATAAGCGCGGCGAGCTCCGAACGCGAGCGTTCGTCGTCGCCGCGCTTCTCACCGGCCGCCGGGCCCGGGGCACGGCGGTTCTGCCTCTCGCCCTTCCCACTGTCAATGGTAGAGAAGGTCCCATCTCCATCCTCGTGATTGAAGATGACAACTGGCGAGGCCTGCGCTCTTCGAGAGCGCGGGCCGTCTGGGCGGGACTCCGGGGCGAACGCTCGGGTTCGACACGGAGTCCCGTCCCGGCGGTTTCCGGCCGTCCGACGGCCGGAAACCTCGTCACACCGCTGAACTCTCGTGGCTCGCTGCAGCGTCTTTGCGTGGGTGGAGGGCTGGTCGGGCTTTGCGCCTCTGCGCCTTTGCGTTTTGGGGCGGGCGGGCGGCCTTCGTGATTTCTTCGTGACCTGGTGTCTTCGTGGTTCTGGGTGGGTGGGCGGCTCTGTGTTCCCTCTGTGCCCTCTGTGCCTCTGTGGTTTTGGGTGGGTGGGCGGAACGTGCAACGTTTGAACGTTCGAACGTGTCACGACGTTCTGGCGTGCGCTACCATGGCCGGCGTGCAACGTCTCATCATCGCAGACTCGCACGTCGGCCAAGGGGACGACGACGCGGCCGCCATGAACGCCCATCTCCGGCTCGCCGCCCGGCGCGGCATCGGCGAGATCATCTACCTCGGCGACGCCTTCCAGTACCTGATCGGCATGTCGAAGTTCTGGACCTCGTCGGTGTATGAGGTGCTGGTCGTGTGGCGGGAGCTGCGGACGCAGGGCGTTCAGATCGGCGTGGTGGAGGGCAACCGCGACTTCTTCCTCGACGAGCCCGAGCTCGCAGCCGAGCTCGACTGGAGCGGACGCAGCAGGAGCTTTTCTTCCGGCGGCAGGCACTTTCTGCTGGTCCACGGCGATCTCGTCAACCGCAGGGACCTGGCGTACCGATTCTGGTCGACGGTCTCGAAGTCCGGCGTCGCCCGCCTGTGGGCCAGGCTCTTACCGCGCGGCCTGGCGGTGGCCATCGTCCGCCACATGGAGAGTCATCTGGCCAAGACGAACCAACGCTTCCGATCCATGAAGCCGGTTCAGGACCTCGAGCGCAGCGCCGAAAGGGCCTGGGCGGACGGGGTGGACGTGCTGCTGTGGGGTCACTTCCACTCGCCGTGGATGTGCAGGCGCGGCGAGCGCATGGCCCTGGTGATGCCGGCGTGGCTCGAGACCCGGACCAGCCTGGTCGTTGGTGCGGCGGGGGAGATGAACCTGGTCGGCACGGAATTCGAACCACTGCCGCTCGAGATCGACGGCCACGTACCGCTGGAACCGGTCGGGGCCGGGCCGTGAAGCCCCGAGTGCTGCCCGGGCCGCTGTCGGGCCTCGCGGCAGACGTCGAGGTGCCGACCTCGAAGAGCATCACCAACCGTGCCCTGATCGCGGCCGCGGCTTCCGGCGGCGGCCGCATCGAGCGGCCGCTGGACTGCCACGACACCCGGGTCCTCGCGGAGGCGCTCCGCACCGCGGGCTGGCACCTCGAGTGGGGTTCGGCGGTCGAGGTGGGCGGGCGCACGATCCCCGACGAGCCTCCGGTTCTCGACCTGGCGGACTCGGGAACCGGAGCGCGGCTGCTTCTCGGCCTTCTGTGCGTCATGCCCGGGGGCGCGACGATCACCGGAAGCGCCCGCCTCCGCGAGCGTCCGATGTCGCCTCTCTGTGATGCCCTGGCGTCCCTCGGGGCCCGGATCAGGAGCACCGGCGGTCGCCTGCCGGTTACCGTGGAAGGTGCCGAGCTCGAGGGGGGCGCCCTCACCCTGCGGCCTGAGTCCTCCTCGCAGTTCGTGTCGTCGCTGCTGCTCGCCGCGCCCTTGATGCGGAGGGGCCTCGATCTCGTGGTGGAGGGCCCTCTGCCGTCGGCGCCCTACCTCGACCTGACCGAGGACGTGCTGCGAGCATTCGGCAGCGGGGTCCTCGCGAGCGCGGACCGGCGGCATTGGACGGTGCCGCCTGGCTCGCTGCGCCCGGCCGCAGTCACGGTCGAGGGCGACTGGTCGGCCGCCGCCTTCGCGCTCGCGGCGGTCGCCGTCGCCGGGGGCCGCATCGCCGTCGGTCCGCTCCATCGCGCGAGCCGCCAGGGAGACCGCGCGATCGTCGAGATTCTCGGCGGGGCGGGGCTCGACCTCGGCTGGGAGGGCGACCGGCTCGTGGCCCACGGACCTCTGACGCGCCCGATCGTGGCCGATCTTGGTCACACGCCCGACCTCTTTCCGGCGCTTGCAGCCGTCGCCGCGTGCGTGCCGCCGGGCTCGAGGATGAGCGGCCTCGAACACCTCGCCTACAAGGAGAGCGACCGCCTGCGGACGATGGTCGAGAACCTGGGTCGGTTGGGCGCCGAACTCGGGGTGACGAATTCCACCCTGGTGGTGGTCTCCAGTCTTGAGCGCATCGCCGGGCCGCCGCGCCCGGTGGTCGCGGCCGGTGACCACCGCATCGCGATGGCGATGGCGGTCGCGGCGCTCGGAGGCGGCACGCTCGCGCTCGACGACGGCAGCTGCGTCGGCAAGTCCTTCCCCGATTTCTGGGACATGTGGGCCCGGCTCACGGAGCTCCCGCCGGCGTAGGGGCAGGCGTGCGGATCCCGCACCCGGCGGCACTGCTCGTCGAGCACCCGACGCTCCCCGAGCCGGAGATTACGGGGGCCGTTCGCGAGGGGGCGGGGGAGCTGTCGTCGGCGGTGCGCCCGGCCTCGCTGCCGAAGCGCGAGCGCTACCGCGCCGCGGCCCGGATGACCGCGGCCGCCGCGCTGCTCGCCGAGTTCGACCTCTGGCTGCCTCGATCCGCATTCTCGGGAGATTGCCTGTTCCGCACGCCCGACGGCATCCGTCCGGTCTTCGCGCGCTATCCTCTGCCGCTGTCGCAACTGGTCGACCGTCTCGGCGGCGGCGAGGCCGCAACGGAGGCGGCGTGGTCGGCGGTGATGGGACGGATCGGCGACGCTGTCGGCCTTTCCACGTCCGAGCTCGAGGTCGAACGGCCGGGCCCGGGCCTGTCGTCCTTCGATACGCTGATTGCGCGCCAGCTCCGGGAGCTGCACCAGCCGCTCGACCACGAAACCGCCCGGGCGCTGTGGGCGCTGAGATGGAACCCGTTGCCACCGCCGGAGGAGGGCTTGATCGCGCTGTGGCGGGTGCCCGTGCCGACGGCTGCACGGCGCCTGGGGGCGGCGTTGTGGTGCGAGCTCCGCAGGCGCGGCGGGCGGGCCTGGGTGTGGCCGGCCGAGGACGGCGCGTCGGGCCCGCCGCCGGTTCCGGCAGTCCGTGGCGACGGCACGGTGATCATCGTCGGCCGGCTGTCGAACGGGGAGCTCAACTCGATGGCGCGGTGGGCCGCCCGCAGCGGTTGCAGCGCCGTCGGGATCGGCCTTTTCCCGCGTGGTTGGCGGGCGGAGCCACCGCCGAGGGGCCGCGGGTCTCTGACCGGGCATCTCGCGGTGGCCGGGTTGCCGCCCGATGTCGCGCGGAGATTCGTCGAGGGGCGACAGGACCGCTTCGCACCGTTCGAGGATTCCGACCGGATGGCCCTGACCGAGAGTCTCCGCGGCGCCCTGGCGCCGCGCCGTTCCGGCCGCAGCACGGCGGGTCGCGGCCTCACCGGCAGCGCGCTGACGAGCTGGTTAGCGCTGTCGCCCGACGGACTGCCTCCGGGTTTCATCGCGCTGCAGGGCGGATTGGCTCCCGCTCAGCTCGAGGTCGAGCGGCGGAGGTCGGCTGTGGTGGAGGCCGGACCGCGCTGGCGCCTGCCCGAGCCGGTGCCCCTCGAGACCGACCCGCGGCACCTGAAGGTGGCCGGGCTCTATCCGCCCGATGATCCGCTGCACCTCCTGCACACCGCCCTCGGCAACGGCGACACCGCGGAGCTCGAGGCCTGGGCGAGGTCGGGATTGGACCGCCTCGAAGCGATTCCGGTGCGCGAGCTGTTGTCGATGGTCGCCAGCGGCGCTCTCGGCGAAGCCGTGCAGCTGCTGCTGGCGGAGGCCTGTCTTGCCGTACTGGATCTTTTCGGCGCACGCTCCGCCCTGGCGCCACTGTCTGAAAAGAGTCGGGTGGCCGCCGAGCTGTGGTGCGAAGCCCTCGATCCGAAACCCGCCGTGCCACGGCGCCTGCCGGGGCCCCGCGATGCGGCGGAGAACCCGCGGGCGGCGGCGGAGACGGCCGCTCTGGTGCTCGACGACATCGGTCGCTCGCAGCGCTCGGCTGCCTCCGAGGCGGCTGCGATGATCGACAGCTGCCGTCGCCGCCTCGAGGAGCTGCTGCCCCGCCGTCTCGAAATCGAGCTCGCCTACCGCCTCACGCCCGAACGGCTCGACGACCCCGCCTGGCGGCACCTTGCCACGGCCGGACACCCCGGCCTCCGCGCCCAGCTCGCGCACCGCCGGGCGCTCTGGCATCTCGACTGCGGCAAGCCGCGCACGGCGCGGCGCCTCCTCGAGGTGGTCGCGCGGGACGTTGTCGGCCCCGGACTGCGGGGCATGGTCGAGCTCGACCTCGGGGCGGTGGCGCTGAGCGAAGGGCGGAGCCGGGAGGCGGAAGGCCACCACCTGCGTGCGTTCCACCTGCTGCGCGCGGCCGGTTTTCGCCATCGAACCTCGCTGCCGCTCTTCAACCTCGCGGTCGCCGACGTGGACCAGCTGCGGGTGCCTCGGGCCTCCGAGCGCCTGGGCGACCTGGCGGCCGACGAGCCCCGGGAGCCGTTCGTGCTCGGGGAATGCGCGCGGCTTGCTCTCGCGACCGGCGACGAGCCCCTGTTCCGTCGACGCCTGGAGGATTTCGAGCACGAGATCGACGCCGAAGACCCGCGTTTCGCGGAGGGCCTCGCATTGCTGCGCGGTGCCCGCGCCCTCCTCGACGGCGAGCCGCGGCGCGCGAGAAGCCTGCTGGCGCGTGCGGGGCAGGAGGGCGAGAGCTGGAGGGCCCTCGCAACAGCCGTCGCCGGTGAGCCCGTAGAGTCGGCCGAACCGGATGCGTGGGGCGTGTCGCTCGCGGCGGAGCTCGTACGCGGTTCCGGGCCCGAGGCAACGAAGGCGGCGATGCTCGGCCTCCGGGCGGACCGCCTCGGAGACGGTTTCGCGCTCGCGCTCGGTGAACGCGTGCGGGGGGAGAGATTCCCGGTGTCCGCGGAGCTTCGGTCGCGTCTCACGGCGCTGCTTCGCCGCTCGGGTCTCGAGGGCTGGGCGGAGTCCCTGAGCGGCCTCGGGGAGCGGGCCGGCGCCGTGGTCTCCGTCCTCGCCCGGGTCGTCGAGGCGCGCGGCCTCGAGACCCTCGATCCGCAGGACGTCGAAAGGCTCGAGGCGAGTCTCGGAGTTACCGGGTTGGAGATCCGGGATGCCGTCGACGGGACCCCGGTCTGGCGGCACGGACACGGCGCGCCCGGCGGTGAGGTGCGCCACGGACGACTGGTAGCCGTGCCGCTCGGGGGCATTCTGGACGAGGGCCCCTCAGGGCGCCTCCTGCTCGGCGTGCTCGATCTCGTGCTGCCGAGGCGGCCGGAGACGGCGGACAGCGGCGCCGACGAGACCGGTTTCTTCGGTGTGTCCGATGCGGCGCGCGCGCTTCGGCGCGAGCTGCGCGAGCTCGGGCCAACCCACCTGCCCGTGCTTCTGTTGGGAGAGACTGGGGTCGGCAAGGAGGTTGCGGCGCGGGCGCTGCACACGCTTTCGCGGAGAAAGGGCGCCTTCATCGCGGTCAACGTCGCGGCGATTCCCGCGACCCTGCTCGAGGCGGAGCTCTTCGGTTCGGTGAAAGGGGCCTACACGGGCGCCGACCGGTCGCGGCGCGGTCTCGCGATCGCAGCCGACGGAGGCACCCTGTTTCTCGACGAGATCGGCGACCTGGAGCCCGCGCTCCAGGTCAAGCTCCTGCGCTTCATCGAGTCTCGCGAGGTGCGAGCGGTCGGTACCCACGTCAGCAGGGAGGTCGACGTGCGGTTCGTGTCGGCGACCCACCGCGATCTGGACCGGCAGATCCGGGAAGGCGACTTCCGGCGCGACCTCTACTTCCGCATCGCGGCTCCGGCGGTGCCGATCCCCCCGCTGCGCGCCCGCACCGAGGACATTCCGCTGTTGCGGGAGCTCTTCGAACGCGAGGCCCACGCCCGCCACGGGCTGCCGAGGCCGACCTGGAGCCCCGAGTCCGAGGCCCTGCTCCGCCGTTACCACTGGCCGGGAAATGTCCGCGAGCTGCGGCAGGTGGTGGAGGTGGCGATGGTGCGGGCCCAGGGGGAGACGGTCCGCCCCGAGTACCTGCCGATCGCCGCCCCGAGCTCCGAAGTCGGGGGCTCCTGGGACGTGGCGCAGCGCGAGTTCCGCCGTCGCTTCCTGAGCGCCGCGCTGCAGCGCAACGGGGGCAACCGCAGCGCAACCGCGCGCGAGCTCGGCATCTCTCGCCAGGCGCTGCTCTACCACCTCCGGAATCTCGGCCTCAAGGACACCGGGTGAGGCGGAGCTTTCGAATCGGTCGCCGACGTCGAGTGCGCGAGAACCTCCCGGTCCGTGGACGACGCCCCATCCGGATCCCCATAAAAAAGGCGGGCCCGAAAGCCCGCAGGAGGAAGGAGGAGGTATGATGTCGTGTACCGGATCGTCGTGTGCCCGGCACCCGGACAATAAGCAAGGCGCGTGCCAGTATTCCAGGGAGTAGCGTGAAATCGGGCGGATCAGCCGCGTGAGCCTCAAATCCGATCTGCGGAGCGTGCAGCAGGGCGGTGATCCGGAGGTTCACGAGCGGGTCGATCTCCGCGCGTGGACCGCTCTCGGGGTCGGAGGTCCGGCCGACCTGCTGATCCGATGTCGCAGTGCTGACGGGCTTCAGCGCGCTCTCGACCTGCTCGCGACCCATGGCCGGCGTTGGCTGGTTCTCGGCTCCGGCAGCCGTCTCGTCCCCCCCGACCGGGGCCTGCGGGTCCCACTGCTGAACCTCAGCGGAACCCTGGGTCTCTGGGAGCTCGACCTCGTAGGAGCGGTGGCCGGTGGCGGTGCCAACCTGGCACAGGTGTGTCGCGCCGCGGCACGAACCGGGCTCCCGGCCTTCGACACCTCGGTTGCCGCTCCGGGGACGATCGGAGGGGCAGTCGAGACCTCGCTGCGAGAAAACCACCCCTTCAACGGCCTCATCAAGTGGATGGATGTCGCGCGGCCCGGGCGGGTGGTCGAGCGGGTTGCCTTCGGCGACGCCGGGGCTTCCGGATCGGGATTCGACCTCAGCCGGGGGGTGGTCGTGCGGGCGCGGCTGCAGCTTTCCCGCGTCCCGCCGCCAAAGGCGCCGAAGGGAACGGACGAGACCCCGCGGCCGGCTTCGATCCGAGAGCCGCGCTCGACATGGCCCTTCGTCATCGTCGAGCCGGGGAGTCGGGCCGAGGATCTGGTCGCCGGCATGGGACGCCGGGGGCTGGCGGTGGGCGGCGCCCAGCTGTCGGCGGACCACGTCAACCGGGTCTGCACCTCCAGGTCCACGCGGGCAACCGACGTGCTGGAGCTCACACGCGCGGTGAAGGAGGAGGCGGTTCGCTTGACCGGCCGCGAACTTCGCTCGGCCTTGCGGTTCGTCGACGAGGATGGCGGAGCGATCGACCCGTGACCGGGAGGGGCTACCGAGGGCGGGTCATCCTGGCGTCGGCGGCGGTCGCGGTGATGGCCGCCGAGACCGCGGGTTGGTGGTGGTGGCAGCAGGTGCAGGCCCTGGCCCGCGTCAATCCGGCCGCCGCTGCCGGTCGCCTCCGCGAGTCGGGGCTCGCGGCCCTGCCGCCGATGGTCGCGCGGGCCCGGCGACTGCCCACGGCCGCTCTCGAGTCGGTGCCGCGGCCGAATCTCGCGGCTCTGCTCGATCGCTTCGGCGGCCTGCAGCGGGCCTGGCTTCCTGCGCATCCGGGAGGTTTCACGGACCTCGCCCGAGCCGAGCTCGTCCGCGGGCGCGTGAACGAGGCCGGAGACCACCTCGACGCGGCCCTCGCCAGGAGCCCGACGTCGGCGCGCCTCCAGCGCATGGCGGCCGCGGTGCTGCTGATGCAGGGCGAGCTCGCGGAAGCTCTCGAGGCGCTGGCGGTCGCCGAAGCGATCGCGCCCGGACTCCGCAGCCCGCCGGTGCAGCTGATCGCGGAGCAGGAGGCCCGGGTCCGCGTGCGGGCGCTCGAGCTCCGGGACCGGTATTACCCGCGGCGCCGGGTCGACAACGCTCTGGCGCTCGCGCGCGCACTGCGGACGGCGGGAGACGCTGCGGGGGCGGAGGACATTCTGGCCGCGTACGACCAACATCCGGAAGTGCAGCTCGAGAGGGCGCGGTGGGCCCTGGCCGACGGCGATCGCGCCGGCGCGGCGCACCGGCTCGACGGGGTCATCGCCAACCGGGCCTGCCCGCGGGGACTGCGCTCGCGAGCATGGTCGATGCTGGCGCTGGTGCGCGAGCTCGAGGGCGACGGCGCCGGGGCGCTCGCCGCCGCCGACCGGGCGCTCGCGCTCGAGCCCGAATCGCCGCACCCATGGATGGCTCTCGCCGCGCTTGCCGAGAGCCGTGGGGATTTCGAGGCCGCCCTCGGCCACTTGCGCCGAGCCTGGGGGATGTCGCCGACGGATGTCGGTCTGTTGACGCGGATCGCGCGCGTCGCCGAGCAGGCCGGGCGGCCGGCCGATGCGCTGCTGGCCCTCGAGAGGGCGGTCGAGGTCGACCCGGATTCCTCCGCTGCGGCGGCGCGCCTGGTGGCCTTGCAGATTCGCCAGGGCCGGTACGCCGAAGCCGCGATCACGGTCTCGCTGGCCCTCGACCGCCATCCGACCGACCCGGTCCTGCTCGAGCTGACCGAACGCCTGCGGCGCGAGATCGGAGCGAGATAGAGTCGCGACGTCGGCGGGGCAGGCGGTGCGCCCGGTCGCAGGCGGGTCCGGACCGAGCGGTGTCAGTCGGGATCGGCCCCGGGTCCTTCGATCGGAGGCGGTTTCGCGCCGGCGGCCCACTCGATCTGACGGCAGACGCCGCGCAGGATCTTGACCTCTTCGGCGGTGACCCCGGCGCGTCCGAGCAGGCGCCGCAGCTTGCGCAAGATGCGCTGCGGGTTCGCGGGATCGAGGAAGCCGATCCGCAGCAGGCTGCTCTGAAGGTGGGCCATGAGCCCTTCGACCATCTTCAGGGTCGCGGGCTCGTGCGCGCTCTGCCGGAGATCGGGGTCGACGGCGTGGGCCTCGGCGGCCAGGATCGCGACCGCCTGTGCGAGGTTGAGGACGGGAAAGTCCGGCTCGGTCGGGATGGTGATGACCAGGTCGCAGCGGTCGATGTCGTCGCGGCAGAGTCCGCGGGTCTCGTTGCCGAACACCAGCGCCGTGCTTTCGAGGCCGCGGTCGGCCAGCAGCGTGACCGCCTGCCGCGGGGCCAGCGCCGGCAGCCGCAGGCGCCCACGGCCGGAGGCCGCGGCGGCGAGGGTGCGGTAGGAGGCAGCCGCCTCGGCGAGACTGCCCCATGAGCGGCACTCGAGCCGCCGGTCGCCGCCGCAGGCCCAGTTCCGAACCTCTTCGTCCTCGAAGTCGACCGCCGGCCTCACCAGCTCGAGGCGGGGTATGCCGAAGTTGGCGGCGACCCGCATGACGGCCCCGAGGTTTCCCGCCTGCGAGGGTTCCACGAGGATGACGGCAGCGACTGACATCGAAAGCTATAATAACCGCGGAGGGAAACCGGTGAGCCGATGATCATTCCTCTCGGGCACGAGCAGACGAGCGTGCGACGGCTGCCGTGGGTGACCTTCGCGATCATGGCCATCTGCGTCGTCGTGTTCGTGTTGATGGCGCCGGGCGAGCATCACAACCAGATGGAGAGCTTCTTCCGTCTCCACCAGGCGCTCGGCTACTTCACCCAGCACCCCTACCTGGAGATCGACCCGCGCTTCCAGCGAATTTTCGCGAGCGATTTCGGCGTCGAGGAGGCGGAAGCCCTCACCGAGTACATGCGGCAAGTGGGGCCTCAGGCCCCGCGGGACGAGGCGGTCCTGGCCCACCAACAGCGGCGCTTCGACATCATGGTGGAGGGCTATCACCAGAGCCTGCAGCGGTCCATGCTCAGCCGCTTCGGATTGGTCCCGGCGGAATTGAAGGCGGCGAACCTCTTCACCTATCCGTTCCTCCACTCGGGTTGGCTGCACCTGCTCTTCAATCTGCTGATGCTCTTCGTCGTCGCGCCCTTCGTCGAGGATGTGTGGGGGCGGCCCCTGTTCACCGGGTTCTACCTCGCCGCCGGCGCCGTCGCCGGTGTCATGTTCGCGGTCCGGTACCCGGAGCTCGAGCTGCCGCTCGTCGGGGCCTCGGGCGCGGTGGCCGGCGTGATGGGGGCCTTTCTGGTCCGCTACCTGCGCAGCCGCATCCGATTCGTGTTGTGGGTCGCGGTCCCGATCGGGCCCCTGCAGGCGCCGGCCTGGGTGCTGTTCCCGATGTGGTTCGCCATTCAGCTGGCTTCGGCGCATTTCATGGATGCCGGACTCCCGGAGGGAGCTACGGGAGGGGTCGCATTCTGGGCGCACGTCTGGGGCTTCGCCTTCGGGGTCGTGTTCGCCTGGGCGATGGCGCACTTCCGGATCGAGGAACGCTACCTGCACCCCGCCATCGAGTCCAAGGTCACGATGCTCGACAACGTCGCCGTCGAGACGGCGCTCGCGCGCGCCGGAAAGGGTGACCTTGACTGGGCACTGGCTTCGTTGGAACGCGAGATCGCCGCAGATCCGGACAACGTCGACGCCGCGATGGCGCTGTGGAACCTCGCTGTCACCCGCGGTCAGGCGCATCGCGGGGTGGAGCCGATCCTGCGCGCCATCACCGGGGCGGTGCGGACGGGCGATCAGGGCTTCGTGATCTCGCACTGGGAGGAGGTGCTGATCCACGATCCCGAGGCCGAGGTCGATCCTCTGCTCGCGGTGCGCATCGCGGAGATCCTCGACGATGCACAGCGCGTGATGTCGGCGGTCGAGACCCTCGAGCTGGCGCTGCGGCGCACCGATGACTCGACGCCGGGCGCCGTTTTGCTGCGCATGGCCAGGCTCGGTCTCGCCATCGAGGCGCCGAGCGCCGAGGCGATGGTGCGGGCGGCGCTGGCCAACCCGGAGGTCCCGGGCGATGCCCGACCGGAGCTCGAGGTGGCCCTCTGGGGCATCGACAAGCGCCGCCTCGTGCCGTCCGCTGCGACCGTCACCGACGTACGGGTCCGACCGGAGCTGCCGCCGGGAGCCGACAAGATGGCGGGCATCCAGGTGACGACCGTGGTGCCGTTCGCCATCAAGGGTCACGAGCTGACCGTCGACTGCAGCGGCCACTTCCAGTCCATCGACCTCCGTTCCGTGCAGGCGGTGGCGGCCGCGCTGCTCGCGCGCCACGGCCGGAAGCCGGTCGCGCTCGTCGACCTCCTGTTCGAGCAGCCGGGGCAGTGCAACGGCAAGCTCCCGGCGACCCGCATCTTCAGCGACAGCTTCGATCCGCGCACCATGGTCGGTGGCGAAGACCGCATGGTGTCCTTCTGGACCTTCGTGACCCGCGTGATCGACGCCTCCTCGGCGATCCCCATGCCGAACCAGGAGGCCGCCCGCGGGCGCCCGCCGCAGTCGTTCCCGTCTCTGGAGCATTATCAGAGGAAAGTGCTGGGGGTCACGGACTGACCGCTTCTTCCCCGAAAACCTCCGCCGAGAACCTGAAGAGGACGATGGCCGGGTCGCGCCAGGAGCTCGCTGCGAGGCCCGCCTTGCGGCAGGTGTGATCGAGGAAGGTTTCGCGGTCCCAGCCGTGCTCGACGGCGACCTGCGGGAGCAGCAGCCCGCGGGCGGCGCCGCGTTCGACCAGGACCCCGTCGCCGCCCACGGTGATTTCTTCCGGCGCACACTCGACGAGCGGGCTCAGCGCCGAGATCTCGATGTGCACCCCCGGCAGCTCGTGGCCGGCCAAAGGTGGGAAACGGGGGTCGTCGAATGCCGCGACGAGGGCGTTGTCGCGGACCGACATCCACAGCGGCGACACGCCGACGACGTGCCCGATGCAGCCCCGCAGGCGGCCGCCCGAGGTGAGCGTGACGAAGGCCCCGCGGGGCTCGAGGAGCACCGGATTTTCGGGGGCTGCCGCTGGCAGCGCCCGACCTTCGAGCCTGGCGGCGATGGTGGCGCGCGCCAGTCGCAGCAGGAAGCTCCGCGCCTCGCTGCCGATCGGTTCGAACGCGGGGGCCCGGGTCATCTCCACCACCACGCCACAATGATATGGTGCCGCTGTGATTGTCAAACTCCCGTACGCGGACGGCCATCTGGCCGTCGACCTGCGGGGTTTGAAGGTGCGCCCCCTCGCACCTTCGGCACCCGCAGCCGCGAGCGATCCCGCGCCTCTGGTCGCGGCGGCCGTGGACCTTCCGCTCGCCGGACCGGCGCTCACGAGCCTCGCCGGCGGCGTCGGGAGCGCGACGATCGTGGTGCCGGATGGGACGCGGAACGCCGCGCTGCCGCAGGTGTTGCCGCCGATCTTCGCGCGCCTGCGCGAAGGCGGCGTCGAGGCGCGGCGAACGACCGTGCTCGTTGCCTGCGGCACCCATCCCGCAGCCGGTCCCAAGCGCCTCGGCGAGATCGTCGGGCCCCTGCCGGAGGGCGTGTTGCTCGTCGAGCACGACAGCCGCGACGACGCCTCGCTGGTGGCGGTGGGGGATCTGCGCCCGGGGCTGCCGTTGCGCCTCCACCGCAGCGCGCTCGCGTGCGACCTGCTGATCACGGTCGGCACCGTGAGCCACCACTACTTCGCGGGTTTCGGCGGCGGCCCGAAGATGGTCTTCCCCGGCGTGGCCGGTCACGCTGAGATTCAGGCCAACCACGCCCTGGTGCTGGAGTCGGCCAGCGGCAACTCGTGGCGGCGCCACCCTGCCTGCGGGCCGGGGTGCCTCGAGGGCAACCCGGTGGCGGAGGAGATCGCGAGGGCCGCCGAGCTCTGTCCGCCGGCGATGGCGATCTGTCTCGTGCCGGGGCGCGACGGCGGCGTCGCCGGAGCTTTCGCCGGCCCGTGGCGGGACGCCTTCCATGCGGCCGTCGCGCGGGTGCGGGCGGGCTTCGAGGTGGCGACGGGGGAGCCTTTCGAACTCATGGTTGCGAGCGCAGGAGGGGGGCCTTCGGATGCCACCCTGATCCAGGCCCACAAGGCGCTCGACGCCGCATGCTCCTTTCTGGCTCCGGGCGGTGAGCTGCTCTTCCTCGCCGCCCTCGACCGCGGAGCGGGTTCGGAGGCGATGGCGCCTTTCCTCCACGATCCCAGGCCGGGGGCGATCCTCGGCCGGCTCTCCGAAGGCTGGGTCCAGTACGGGCACACGACCCTGCGCCTGGTCGAGAAGACGGGGCGCTTCCGCGTCCGTCTTTGCTCCAGCCTCGAGGAGGACCTGGCGCGCCGGCTCGGCTTCGATCCCGCCCCGGACCCGGAGACGGTCGCCGATGAGTGGCGCTCGCTGCGGCCCGGTGCGACGGTCGGCGTGATGACGTCCCGGGCCGTGTACCAGCGGCGCACTTGACCGGCGTCAAGGACGCGGAGCGCCACCCAGGGCACACTGGGTCCGGTGATCCGAGACAGACAGCGGAGGTTCAATATGAAGACAACGGGTTCGAAGTCAGCAGAACAGCTTCCCGGCGACCGTGCGAGCTCCCTCGCGGCGCTGATCGAGGTCGCGGAGGGCTCGATCGTCAGCCGGGTGCTCGCCAAGAGCAGCGGCGGCAGCGTCACGCTCTTCGCCTTCGACGGCGGCCAGGGCCTGTCCGAGCACACGGCGCCCTTCGACGCCCTGGTTCAGGTTCTGGACGGATCGCTCGAGCTGACCATCGGCGGCAAGGACGTGATGGTGGGCGGCGGCGAGATCGTGCGCATGCCGGCGGGGGTTCCGCACGCGTTGCGGGCGCCTGAACCGTGCCGGATGCTGCTGACCATGCTGCGCGAAGCTCGGGCGGAGTGAACCATGCCGATCCGCGACGTGGTCGAGATCGACGACGAGCTCTGTGACGGCTGCGGCGACTGCGTGAGCTCCTGCGCCGAGGGTGCGATCGCCATCATCGAAGGCAAGGCGAGGCTGATCAGCGACGCCTACTGCGACGGCCTCGGCGCGTGCCTCGGGCACTGCCCCCAGGGGGCGATCACGGTCACCCGGCGCGACGCGGAGGCCTTCGACGAGGCGGCGGTCGCCCGCCACCTCGCGCAGCGGCAGGCGACGGAGCCGGCGCCTCGCCGGCCGGCGCTGCACGTCGTCGCACAGCCCGCGCCCGGCGGCGGCTGCCCCGGCTCGCGCGCACAGTTCCTCGAGCCCGCCGCCGCGCCTGCCGCGGCTTCGGGCGAGGGGTCGCCGTCGCAGCTCCGGCACTGGCCGGTCCAGCTCCACCTCGTGCCTCCGTCGGCGCCCTTCTTCCGCGGCGCGGACGTCCTGCTCGCAGCCGACTGCGTCGCCTTCGCGACGGGGGATTTCCACCAGCGCTTCCTCGCGGGGCGGTCCCTGGCGATCGCCTGTCCCAAGCTCGACAGCCGCCAGGAGGTGTACCTCGAGAAGCTGGTGGCGATGATCGACGAGGCCGGGATCCGCTCGCTGCAGGTGGTGGTGATGGAGGTCCCGTGCTGCCGCGGCCTCGTCGGTCTCGCCGAGGAGGCCGCCCGCCGCGCCCGGCGCCAGGTGCCGGTGGAATGCGTGGTCGTGACGACCGGGGGACGGGTCCTGTCCGAGCACCGGGTCGCCGGCTGATACAATCGGTGGCCTCGGGGTGCCGTCGTTGCTCTGCGGGCACCGCGAGGACCCAAAGAGCAGCCCGGAGGCCCCGATGAAGGAAGATCCCCGACGACTCTGCCGCGTGTTCGTGGCGGTGTCTCTCGCGCTGAGTGCCGTCGCGGCGGCGGGGGAGGAGCCGGCTGGCTTCCGGGTGGAGGACGCCGACCTCGACCTCGGCCGAGCGGTCGCGGGATCGACGGTGACGGCCACCTTCGAGTTCGTCAACGACACCGACCGGGACGTGCGGATCCTGCGCGCAGCGCCCTCCTGAGGGTGCGCGGTGGCCGAGTACGACTCGGTCATCCCGGCAGGTTCGTCGGGCACGCTGAGCGCGAAGATGTCCACCCGCAGCACCCAGAGCGGCCGCGTCTCGAAGTCGATCGGGGTCGTCACCGACGCCGCCGCGGCGCGCGAGCTCCGCCTCCGTTTCGCCGTCGAACTCTACAT
Source organism: Chondromyces sp. (assembly GCA_035466375.1). Lineage (GTDB taxonomy): Bacteria > Acidobacteriota > Thermoanaerobaculia > Thermoanaerobaculales > Sulfomarinibacteraceae > Sulfomarinibacter. Next base: position 58,391 of record DATIVB010000056.1, on the reverse strand, counting down.
GCCGGTGACGGTGAAGCCGAGCCCCGCCCTGGCGATCACGCTCATCGAGGGCGGCTCCGGCAGCGCGCGCCTGCTGCTGTCCAGGGACGACGGGCAGGCCCTCCGGATCGTCCCGCCCGAGCTCGAGGCGGCGGGCCTGACGGTGACCGCCCGCGCCGCGGACGCTCAGCCTGGATCGCCGGCGAAACCGGCCGCCCCCGACGCTCCCGCTCCATGGGGCCAGGCGCGGAGGGGTGCACGAGAGCCCGAAGCGGGGCCCGGCGACGTCTGGCTCGAACTGAGCGTCGCTCCGGTCACGGCGCCGGGGGTCTACTCCGGCACCCTGCGGGTGGTCACCAACCATCCCGATGCGCCGGAGATCGAGCTCCCGTACACGGTGCGCGTGCGGCCGATCCTGGAAGCCCATCCCGAGGCGGTGCGCCTGTGGGCGACCGCGCCATCCAACGATTCCGGCCGTTCCCTGCTGCTGAGCCTCAGCCACAACGGCGGCCGCGCGTTCTCGATCGCCGGCGTCGAGGTCTCCCACCCGGAGCTCTTTTCGGCCGTCCCGACTCCGCAGGTGGCGGGGACGCGGCAATTGCTCCGGGTCCGTCTGGCCGAGGCGCTCGACGCCGACCGGCTGGGTGCCGGAGTGCGCGGCTGGATCCGGGTCACGACCGACGATGGCGAGCACGCCCGGGTCGAGGTGCCGGTGCTGGTGGCGCCCTCGCGAGCCGCGAGCCGGCGGCCGGTGCGGGCCCCGCAGAGGACGCCGGGCGCCGCGGGCGGGCGCTGAAGGGCTCGCCGGCGACGGGCGGCGTTTGGCCGATGAACCGACACCCTGTACAATCGCCGCTCGTCCGGCCGCGAAAGGACCCGCCCCGGTGTCGCCAGCACTCTCTCCAGAAGCCGCTCCGCGCATCCTGATCGCCATCGACGGGCCTGCCGGCGCCGGCAAGTCGACGGTGGCGGCCCGCCTCGCGATGCGGCTCGGCATTCCCTACATCGACACCGGCGCGATGTACCGCGCGGTCGGCTTGCTGGCTCTGCGGCACGGGTTGCGGCCGCCTCTCGCCGACGACGACGCGGAGACGGTGAGGGGGCTCCTCGAGACGCATCGCATCGAGGTCGAGGCCCAGGTCGACGGCACCAGGGTGCTCATCGACGGCGAGGACGTGGCCGCTCAGATCCGCAGCGCCGAGTGTTCGCTGATGGCCTCGTCGGTGTCCGCCCTGCCCGAGGTCCGCCGCGCCCTGGTGCCGCTGCAGCGACGGCTGGCCGAGGTCGGCGGCGGGGTGGTCGAGGGTCGGGACATCGGCACCGTCGTGCTCCCGGATGCCGCATTCAAGTTCTTTCTCACAGCGAGCGCCGACGAGCGCGCCCGCCGCCGGCACCGTGACCTCCAGGCTTCCCCCGGCCCGGACATCAGCCTCGACGAGGTCCGCAGGCAGCAGCAGCAACGCGACCTGCAGGACACGTCACGGAGCGAGTCGCCGCTCCAGGTCGCCTCCGGGTCGTTGGTCGTGGACACCACCGGATCGAGTCTCGACGAGGTCGTCGAGCGGCTGGTGTCCGAGGTGCGTCAGCATTTGTCGGAGGGCGCTTGACAGTCTACATGAGAACCCCTAAGGTCATGGAATTACGGAGGCTAGGTTCACAATGGGGTGTATCTAGCGAGGAGGATGAGTCTTGAATACGGACCGGGATGTGAATGGCGATCAGAATTCGGAAGGGGGGATGAACGAGCTCTCCATGGAACAGCTCATGGAGACCTCGCTGCAGTCCCTGCGCGAGGGCGAGGTCGTGCACGGCACGGTCGTCGCCGTGACCAGCGAAGAGGTGCTCGTCGACATCGGCTTCAAGTGCGAGGGAAGCGTCCCGGTGGCCGAGTTCACGGACCCCGAAACCAACGAGGTCCAGGTCAAGGTCAACGATGAGGTCGAGGTCTTCGTCGAGCGCCTCGACGAGGTCGAAGGGCGCGTCCGGCTGTCCCGAGACCGCGCTGCCAAGCTCAAGACCTGGCGCTCGATCGAGGAGGCGTTCAAGAACGGCAGCCCGGTCCGCGGCGCCGTGCTCGAGCGGGTGAAGGGCGGGTTGTCGGTCGATATCGGCGTTCGCGCCTTTCTCCCCGGCTCGCTGGTCGACCTGCTGCCGAACCGGCGCCTCGAGGACTATCTCGGCCAGGAGATCGAGGCGAGGATCATCTCGTTCGACCGCCGCCGCTCCAACGTCGTGCTCTCGCGCAAGGCCATCCTCGAGGAGCAGCAGGGCAAGGTCAAGGAAGAGACCATGGCGGTCCTCGAAGAGGGCAAGCTGGTCAGCGGCATGGTCAAGAACATCACCGACTACGGGGTGTTCGTCGACCTCGGCGGGCTCGACGGCCTGCTGCACATCACCGACATCTCGTGGGGCCGGGTCGGGCATCCCTCGGAGTACTTCAAGGTCGGCGACGAGGTCGACGTGGTCATTCTGCGCTTCGATCGCGATCGCGAGCGCGTCTCGCTCGGCTACAAGCAGCGCTTCGAGGATCCGTGGATCCTGGTCCCCGAGAAGTATCCCGTCGGCAAGCGTGTCCAGGGCAAGGTGGTCAGCATCGTCGACTACGGCGCCTTCGTCGTGCTCGAGGAGGGGGTCGAGGGCCTGATCCACGTCAGCGAGATGTCGTGGACCAAGAAGGTCAAGAACCCGCGCTCGATCCTCGAGATCGACGAGGAGGTCGAGGTCGTGGTCTCCGAGGTCGACGCGGAGAAGCGCCGGCTGTCGCTGTCGTTGCGCGCCACGCAGCCGAATCCCTGGGAGCAGGTCGCCGAGTCGTACAGCGTCGGCAGCACCATCAAGGGTGTGGTCCGCAATCTCACCGACTTCGGCGCCTTCGTGGAGATCATTCCCGGCGTCGACGGCCTGGTGCACATCTCGGACATGTCCTGGACCCGCCGCATCAACCACCCGAGCGAGGTCGTGCAGAAGGGGGAGGAGGTCGAGGCCGTGATCACCTCGGTCGACTCCTACAACCAGCGCATCTCACTCTCCATGAAGGAGCTGTTGCCGAACGAGTGGGAGGAGTACGCGAACACCCACGGCGTCGGCGACGTGGTGACGGGCACGGTCACCAATATCACGGACTTCGGCGTCTTCGTCGAGCTGGCGCCCGGCGTCGAAGGCCTGTGCCACATCTCGGAGATCGACCGCGACCAGGGACTGCCGCTGGCGGAGATGTTCAGCACGGGGCAGCCGGCCCAGTGCCGGATCCTCAGGGTGGACTGGCACGAGAGCCGGATCGGGCTGTCGATGCACGGTATCGACCAGGACGACGTCGAGGCGGCGCCGGCGGGCGCTGCGAGCGCCTCCGCAGCCGGTGAAACGGCCATGGCCGCCGCCCTGCGCGCAGGTGGCGTGGTCGAAGAGAGGGCGGAGGACGAAACGCCTGAAGCGGAAGCTGAGCCGGATGAAGGCGTGGAAGCCGCGGCCGGGACCGAGCCGTCGGAGGCACCCGAGGAGGCCGAGGCCACCCCCGCCGAGCCCGACGATGCTGCCGCGGAGGCCGTGGCCACGGCGGATGCGGATGAGGCCGGTGACGAGACCGATGCAGCGGCGGACGCGCTCGGAACCGAACCCGAGGTCGAGGGAGCCGAGGAGAGTGGGACGGAAGCCGAGGCCGACGAAGACGGCGACGACGAGAAATCCTGAGTGGAACACGAGACAGCAGGGGACCAAGGAGCACCACCGATGACCATGACCAAGGCGGACCTGGTGGAGACCGTCGCAGACGCCGTGGATGTCCCGCGCAAGCAGGCAGACGAAGTCGTTCAGGTGATTTTGGAGAGCATCATCTCCGCGCTTCGCAACAATGAGAAGGTCGAGCTGCGCGGCTTCGGGTCCTTCCGCATCCGGCAGCGCGGCGAGCGCACGGGACGCAACCCCAAGACCGGTGACCAGGTGCACGTGCCGCCCAAGAAAATCCCCTACTTCAAGCCCGGCAAACACCTCAGAGAAGAGCTGCTGCAGCAGTGAGTGAAGGTGGCGGCCATTCTCTACGCCCCGTGGCGGCTCGCCTACGTGTCCTCGGCCGACCGCCGCGACCGGAGTAAGTGCGTCTTCTGCGAGGCCTTCGGGTCCTCCGACGACCGGGCGACGCTCACCCTGTACCGCGGCCGCCACTCATTCGCCCTTCTCAACCTCTATCCGTACACGACCGGGCACGCGATGGTCGCTCCGATTAAGCACTGTGAAGCGCTCACCGACGTGTCGGTCGAGGCCCTGACGGAGATCATGTCCGTGGCCAGGGACCTCACGGCCGCGCTACGCGAGCTCTACCACCCGCACGGCTTCAACGTCGGGTTCAATCTCGGCGAAGCAGCCGGTGCCGGCATCGAGGAGCACCTCCACCTGCACGTGGTTCCGAGGTGGCGCGGCGACGCCAACATGATGACCGTGATCGGCGGCACGCGGGTGATCCCCGAAGACCTCGCCGTGACCCACGAGCGGCTGCGGGAAGCGCTCCGCAGAATGCGGGAGGTGAGCCGGTGAAGGGCGCTGAATCGACCGACGAGGGGATCTCGGTGCGAGCCGAGGGCTCGGGAACGCGAGCCGCCGCGTGGCTGCTGGCGGCGTCGTGGGCGGTGCCCGGGCTCGGGCACTGGATCCTCGGGAAGCGCCTCCGGGCGATCGTGTTCGCCGTCATCGTGGTCAGCGCGTTCTGCACCGGGGTGCTCCTTGAAGGAGAGCTCGGAACTCCGAAGCCGCACCAGCCGTTCTCGTGGCTGGCGACCTTCGCGTGCTTCGGCAACGGTCTCCTGTACGTTGCCCGGATCGCGTGGCTCAACGGCCTCGGTGATTTGATCAGCGCCCTGCCCTTCGGGCTCGCCGGCGGCGGCGACGCGACATCGGGGGGCTTCGCCTACGGCAATACGTTTTTCTACACCGGCGGTCTGATGAACCTGCTCCTGGTGCTCGATGTCTCGGACATCGCACGCGGGGAGAAGGCGTGATGGACCACCTGCTGCTGATGTTCTGGCACGCCCTTCTGGTCTCGGTGTTCTTCGCCTTTCTGTGGCGCTCCTCGGGGCGCGGGCGTCGAAATCTCTTCCTCAAGACCTTCCTCATCATGGTCGTCGGCAGCACCGTGCTCGGCTGGCTGATGTACCCCTTTCCCTGACGGGCGACGATGAGGCCGTTCGTGTCCCGGGGTGGGCGATCCCTCGCGATCCTGGTCCCGGCCCGTGGCCTCGGGGTGGACCGTGGCTCGAGCTGAGCTGCTGATCGTGGCGGGGGAGGTCTCGGGCGACACCCACGCCGGCAACCTGCTGCGCGAGCTGCGCGCGCTCGCGCCGGACGTCCACGCCTTCGGCGTCGGAGGGGAGCGGCTGGTCGACTCCGGGCTCGAGGCCGTCGCGACGAGCGACGAGCTGTCGCACATGGGACTGGTCGAGGTGTTGCGCGAGCTGCCGCGAATCCGCCGCCTGATGGGCAGGCTCGTGGCCGAGGCGCGGCGCAGAGGCCCGGCGCTCGCCGTGCTCGTCGACTCGCCCGACTTCAACCTGCGGCTCGCGGCACGGCTTGGAGCCATCGGCGTCCCGGTGGTGCTCTACGTGTCGCCCCAGCTGTGGGCCTGGCGGCGCGGGAGGGTGCGGGCGGTGGCTCGGCTCGCGCGCGAGGTCCTGTGCCTGCTGCCGTTCGAGGTGCCGTTCTATGCCGCCCACGGCGTGCGGGCGCGCTACGTGGGCCATCCGCTGGTGGACGAGATCGCGCGGGTCGGGCTCCTCGACCACGGACTGAACCCGGAGCCGGGCCGGCTCGCGCTGCTGCCGGGCTCCCGGGCGATGGAGATCCGCCAGCTCCTGCCCGTGATGATCGACACGCTGCGGGCGCTTCCCGCGGAGCTGGTTCAGGAGGCGATCCTGGTCGAGGCGCCGGGCGTCGGGGAGCTCACCGACAAGGTGCTCGCGGACTGCCCGGCCGACGGCCGCGTGCGCAGGGTGCGGGGCGACGGGCGCCGGCACGAGCTGGCGCGAGCGTCCCTGGCGTGGACGGCTTCCGGGACCGCGACCCTGGAGTGCGCCCTGCTCGACGTGCCGATGATCGTGGGCTACCGGCTGCGCGCATTCTCCTTCGCGCTCGCCAAGCTCCTGGTCCGGGTACCGCACGTGGCCCTGGTGAACCTCATCGCCGAAGAGGCCGTGGTGCCGGAGCTCCTGCAGAGTGCGTGGAATCCCGGCGTGCTCGCGCGGGAGTCGGAGCAGCTGCTGCGCGGTGCGGGCGCCGAGCAGAGGCGGGGCCTCGCCACGGTGCGGCGGCGCCTCGGCGGGCAGGGTGCGTCGCGCACCGCCGCCGAGGCGGTCGCCGAGCATCTCGCCGACGCCGGAGCCGGATGATCTGATGGCCGCGCCCGGCATGCGGCGCGGCGGGATCGGCGGTTGGGTTAGAATCCTCCGTCTGGAGGAGGCACCGTGACCGAGGACGATCGAAAGACCGCTCAGCAGCCGCCATTGCCGCGACTCCGGGTCGGCATGATCAGCCTCGGCTGCGCCAAGAACCTGGTCGACGGCGAGCTGATGCTGGGGCATCTCCAGCGGGCGCAGCTCGAGTTGACCGCGGACGCGGGCGAAGCGGACGTCGTGGTGGTCAACACGTGCGGCTTCATCGACGAGGCCAAGCGCGAGTCGATCGACGCGATCCTCGAGATCGTGCGGGCCAAGGAGGAGGGGCGGGTGCGGCGGCTGGTGGTCGCGGGCTGCATGGCGCAGGCCTACGCTTCCGAGCTGCAGCGCGAGATCCCGGAGATCGACGCCTTCATCGGCCTCGACGAGCTCGAACGCATCGCAGAAGCGGTCCGGGGCGAGCTCGGAGCCCATCTCCCCGACCAGCGGGGAGCGGTCAGGGTCTACGACCACAGCAGCCCGCGCGTGGTGTCGACCGGCAGCTACGCCTACCTCAAGGTCGCCGAGGGCTGCAACAACCCCTGTACCTTCTGCCACATCCCGGCGATGCGTGGGTCGTTCCGCTCGCGTGCGATCGACGACCTGGTCCGCGAAGCGCAGTCGCTCGAGGAGCAGGGCGTGCAGGAGTTGGTCCTGGTGGCCCAGGACACCACCCGCTACGGCGAGGACCTCGGTCTCGAGACCGGGTTGCGCACGCTCGTCGAGGCCCTGATCGCCGGGACCTCGGTGCCTTGGCTGCGTTTCCTCTACGCCTACCCCGCGACGCTGGACGAGGGGCTCTTCGAGCTCATGGCCGCCGAGCCGCGGTTCGTACCCTACCTCGACATTCCGCTGCAGCACGCCAGCCGCCGCGTCCTCAAGGCCATGAAGAGGGGAGGCGACGCGCGAAGCTACCGCGCGCTGATCGAACGCGCGCGTTCGATCGTCCCCGAGCTCGCGGTCCGGACCACGTTCATCGTCGGCTTCCCGGGCGAAGGCGAGGCCGAGTTCGAGGAGCTGCTCGATTTCGTGCGCGAGATCCGCTTCGACCACCTCGGGGCCTTCAGCTACTCCTGGCAGGAGGAGAACCCCGGAGCATCGCTCGGCGACCCCGTCGCCGCGGAGGACAAGGTCCGCCGGCGGGAGATCCTGCTCGAGACGCAGCAGGCCATCGCCCTCGAGAGGAACCGTGGCCTGATCGGGTCGACCCTGGAGGCCCTGGTCGCAGGGCCCCTGCCGGAGATGGAGCTGCTCCTTGAAGGCAGACTGCGCCGGCAGGCTCCCGAAATCGACGGCCGCCTGCTGATCAACGACGGCACGGCGCCGGCAGGATCGCTGGTGGAGGTCGAGCTCACCGACGCCCATCCCTACGACCTCGTCGGGGGCATCGTCCGGGTCCTCCGTGCCGGCACGCGACCCGCCGTCCGGCTGCCGGTGATGGGGTAGAGGCGCGGCGATGCTGATCCTCCGCGACCCGCTCGGCGACGATGATCCTCCGCGCGGAGCGGTGATGAGCATCGGCAACTTCGACGGCGTGCACCTCGGGCACCAGGCGGTGCTGAGGCACGTGGTGGGCAGGGCGCGAGAGCAGCAGACGGCGGCCGTTGCCATGACCTTCGACCCCCACCCGGTGAAGCTGCTGCGGCCGAACGAGGCCCCGCGTCTGCTGACGACGCTCGACCAGCGCCTCGATCTCGTCGCCCGCACCGGGATCGACACGACGCTGGTGACCCCATTCACCCACCGGCTCGCTCGCATGACCGCCGCCGAGTTCGTCCGCGAGGTGCTCGTGGCGTTGCTGGCGGTGGAGGAGATCTACATCGGCAAGAACTTCCGCTTCGGCGCGGACCGCGGCGGCGACGTCGCGCTCCTGCGCGAGATGGGCGCCGAGCTCGGCTTTCGCGCCGAGTCCTCGCCGATCGTCGAGGCCGCCGGTGGAGTGGTGTCGTCGACCCGGGTCCGCGAGGCGGTATCCGCGGGGCGGGTCGAGGAGGTCGCCGAGCTGCTCGGAAGGTCACACTTCATCGACGGCCACGTGCTCGAGGGCAAGCGCCTCGGCCGCAAGCTGGGCTTCCCGACCCTCAACATCGAGGTCGAGAACGAGATCGAACCCGGACACGGCGTCTACGTCACCGCCGTCCACATCCCCTCCTTCGCCCGCACCTTCCCGGCGGTCACCAACATCGGCGTGCGGCCAACCGTGTACCAGAACTCGTTGACGACCATCGAGAGTCACCTGCTGGACTTCACCGCCGACGTGTATCGCGAGCGGGTGCGACTGTTCTTCCTCGAGCGGCTGCGGGAGGAGCGAACCTTCGCATCCACCGCCCAGTTGATGGCGCAGATCCGTCGCGACGCCGAGGACGCACGTCGGTACTTCGCGGGGCAACCGGTCGACCACCTGAAGCTGGTCCTGCCGTGAGCGTCGGCAGCGTCCTCGTGCTGCTCTCGTCGCTGGTGGTCTCTGCCGCGTTTCTTCTCCTGGTGGTGCTGGTCGTCTGGTTCGTGGACCGCTACGACCGCGAGCCGCTGCACATGGTGGCGGCCGTCTTCCTGTGGGGCGCGGCCGTCGCGCCCACCGCGACCATTCTCTTCTTCAAAGCGGTCGAGCCGGTGATGCACGGGATCGGGATCGCCTCGCAGTCGTTGGCGGGCGTCGGGATCGCGGGTCCCCTGGTCGAGGAGGTCGCCAAGGCGCTCGGCGTCGTCCTGGTCGTGCTGCTGACGCGGAACTTCGACAACCCGACCGACGGCATGGTCTACGGCACCGCGGCGGGCCTCGGTTTCGCGGTGGCCGAGAACTCGCTCTACGGAATAGGTCTCGGCGCCACTCTGCCGTTCGACGGGCAGGGCGTGCTGGCATTGTCGGTGGGAAGGACCCTGTTCTCGGCCGGCGTGCACGCGGTCAGCAGCGCGACCTTCGGCGGCTTTCTCGGCTACGCGTTGCTCTCGCGCCGGCGCAGCGTCCGCGTGGCGTGGGCGGCGGCCGGGCTGGTCGCCGCCGTAGTGCTGCACGGGGCGTGGAACGCGGCCCTGGTCCTGGTCGGGCCGTTCTCCGACCTCGGCAGGCTGCGCGGCTGGCTGCTCGTGGTGCCGATCGTCTACGGCGGCTACCTGGTGGTCCTGGCCGCATTTCTGCATTCGGAGCAGCGCATCCTCAAGCGGCAGCTCGCGGAGGAAGTGGCGCTGCAGCTCGCGCCGCCCTGGGTCGTGGACGTCATTCCGTACTACCGGCGTCGGGTGCGCGGCGACTGGTGGCCCAACCGTGCCGAGCGGACGGTGATCGCCCGCCTGCTGACCCGGGTCGCCTTCCGCAAGCAGGCCCTGCGCCATCTGCCGCGCAACGAAGCAGCCATCGCCTCGCTCGAGGTGGTGCGGCTGCGACAGCGGTTGCGGGCGATCCTGTCTCCACTGAATCCGGCGGACGACTGACGTCCGAGCTGCGGCGCCGATTGTCAAAAATCTGTTGAAAGAAGGCGTTCGAGGTCGGCCGACGGCGGTCGGCAGGTACCATGGGGTGGGAGACCCGATGATCGCAGATCTCGACTCGCACGAGCTTCTCGAGCTCGTTCGCAGCGGAAGGCTCGACGACCTCGAGGCGATGCGGGTCCTGAGGAGCCCCTACTGCACGCCGCAGATCGCCGAGCTGATCGCGTCCGACCGGGGCCTCCTCGGCCTGCACGGTGTGCGCGAGCTCCTGGCCGGCTTCCCGGGCCTCAACTTCGCCCGGGCCGTCGACCTCCTCGCGACCCTTCCCTGGAACTCGCTGCTCGCGCTGTCGCAGACCCCGAGGACCCCTCCCGTGATCCGGCGCCAGGCCGAGCGCAAGCTGCTGCTGCACCTGCCGTCGATGGCGCTGGGCGAGAAGATCGCGCTCGCGCGGCGCGCCCACCGCGCGCTGTTCCGCGCCCTGACCACGACCGACGACCCGCAGATCCTGATCGCGCTGCTCAACAACCCCCGCCTCGTCGAAAACGACATCCTGGTGGTCGTCAACACCGCCGAGGCCCCCGCCGAGTTTCTCCAGGAGCTCGCGCGCCATCCGCGCTGGGGGCAGTACCGCGATGTGCGCCGGGCACTCGCCGGATCGCCGCACACCCCGCTTCCCCTGGCCCTCAGCCTCCTCGTCCTGCTGACCCCGGGCGAGCTGCGCTCGATGCTCGACCGGCGCGACCTCAAAGACGACGTCCGAAGTGCCGCGGAGTCGCTGCTCGAGCGCGAGGCACGCGGTCTTCGCGGGGTGGTACACTCCGAAGGTGATCACGGCGATGGAGGGGCCGCCCAACCACCCGAAGACCTTCGGTGAGGAGATGCAGCGTCTGCGCGAGAGCGCGGGGCTGAGCGTCGACGACATCGCGGCGGAGACCAAGATCTCGCGCCAGATCCTGAGCAACCTCGAGAACGGGGACTTTCAGTTCCTGCCCCAGAAGATCTTCTGCCGTAACTTCGTCGCGCAGTACGCGAGCATCGTCGGGGCGAACCCTTCCAGTCTCGTCGACGCCTTCGAGGCCGCCTGGGAGCGCTTCCAGCTCGCCTCCGGATCCTACCCGAGCCTGGTCGTCGACGAGGTTCCGTTGGTGCGCACGATCCGCTGGCGCTTCTGGGGCCCGGTCTTTGCGGCGGCCGCCATCGCCATCGTCGCGGTGGCGGTGATCTGGCGGAGCTCGGTCCTCCAGAGTGAGCTCGATGCCGGCCAGCGGGTCGTGGTGCCGGTCGACCGCGCCGGCCTGAGGACCGCGCCGGCTTCGCTCGCCGAGTCCCGGCCGACGGCGTCGCCCGTTGCTTCCGCATCGAGGATCGCCGACGAGCCCGATGTCGTCTCGCTCGTGATCAGGGTCCGGCCCGGGACCGAGTGCTGGATCCATTACCGGGACCACAACGGAGCGGCCGGCGGGCGATTGCTGGGCGGAGGGACGGTGGAGAAAATCGAGCTCGCCGGCCCGATCAAGCTCACGGTCGGTGATGCCGGGGCGGCGAGCGTCGAGGTCGGCGGCAAGGTCTACGCCGAGCTCGGACGGCCCGGGCAGGTCGTCCACACCGAGGTGAGCTCGGACGGCCTCGAGATCCTGGGCCCGAGGGCTCGCAGTGAGTGACGCCAGGGCGACCTCGGCCGAGAGCCTGATCCGCGGTATCGTGAAGGGCGAGGTGCCGCGGCAGGTGCGGCTGTTCGCGGCCCAGGGCCTGCTGCCGGTGGCGCGGGAGGACCTGCTCAGCCTGCAGGTGATCCTCTCTGCGGACCCCGACGAGGAGCTCGCCGAGATCGCCGCGAACTCGATCCGGGGCGAGGACGAGGAGACTCTTCTGGCGTGGCTGCGCCACAGTCCGCCGAGCTCGCTGGTCCTCGATCTCCTGATCCGCGTGCGGGACGGCGAGGCGATCTGGAGCGCAGTCGCGAGCCATCCGAACGTCTCCGACGAGACCCTGCGGGTGTTGGCGCGCAACGCCAACCCCCTGGTTCAGGACATCATCATCACCAACCAGGTGCGGCTCCTCAACTGCCTCGAGATCCTCGATGATCTGCGAGCCAACAAGCAGGTCAACCAGGTCGTCCTGCGGCGGGTGCGCGAGTTCGAGGAGGAGTTCATCCAGAAGGTCCTCGCCGAGCAGGAGGAGGCTCTCGAGGCCTCGCGTCAGAGTATCGAGGAAGCCATCGAGGCGCTGCACTCGATCGGCGCCCACATCCCGAAAGAGGACTCGATGCCGTACCCGGAGGCCGACGACCCCTCCCTGGCCGAGGCCATCAAGCACTCCGCCCACCAGGACGCCCACGCCCGCCTGCTCCGGATGAGCGTCCACGAGCGGATCGGCCGGGCCCTGCGCGGAAGCAAGGAGGAACGGGCGATCCTCATCAACAGCCGCAACCGGCTCGTGCAGCGCTCGGTGCTGGCGAGCCCGAAGCTCACGGACCTCGAGATCGAACGCTTCGCCTCGTCGCGCAGCGTCGCCGAGGAGGTCATCATCCAGATCGCCGACAACCGCCGCTGGACGCGCTTCTACCCGGTGATCATCGCGCTCGCCCTCAATCCCAAGACGCCGGTCTATACGGCCACCAAGATCCTGCCGCGGTTGTCGCAGCGCGACAAGGTGCGGGTGTCGCGGGACCGCAACATCAATCCCGTGACGCGGCAGATGGCCGCCCGCCTCCTCAGCACCCGTCGCAGCTGATCGTCCGGGTGCGCTCCGGCCCGAGATCCGATTTCGTTGCATGGGTTTGAGGGACGTGGTAGTTTCGAATCGTAGTCTTGGAGTGAGTGAGGATGCGTCGCAAGTTAACCCATTACGACACCCTGGGCATCGAGCGCGATGCGACGGACGAGCAGGTTCGGGGGGCATTCCGCCGTCTCGCGCTGCAGCACCACCCGGATCGCTATTCGGGCGACAAGAGGTCGGCGGCCGAGGAACGGTTCCAGAGCATTACCGAGGCTTTCAACGTCCTGAGCCACCCACGCAGCCGTGAAAAGTACGACATCGAGATCTCCAAGGGCACCAACAATCAGGCGATGGACGTGCGCGAAATCTCCCGGCGGCTGGCTGCCAAGGGCTCGCAGTGCCTGCGCGAGGGGAAGGTGGCCGAAGCCCTCGAGACCCTCAAGGCCGCCATCGACCACGATGACGACAACGCGCGGGCCCACTATTTTTACGGCCTCGCCCTCGGCAAGGTCCCGAGCAAGGCGCCCGACGCGCTGCGCCACATGGAACGGGCGGCGTCGCTCGAGCCCGGTAACGCGACCATGAAGGCGGAGGCCTCCGCACTGGCTCTGGCAGCGGGCATGAAGAGCCGCGCCGCACGCCTCGCCGACGAGGCCCTCGGCCTCGATCCGACCAACGCTCGTGCGAGCGAGGTGCTCAGCCAGGCGAAGGCCGCCGACGGCGAAAAGGGCGGCGGCCTGCTGCAACGTTTCAGGCGCCGGAATTGAGGTGAGGGTGGTCGGACCTGCAAACGGTCGATTCGAGATCGAGGCGACGGGGAAGACCGACGTCGGCATGAAGCGCCGCATCAATGAGGATGTCTTCGTTCTCGACCCCGAGCACGATCTCTACCTGGTTGCCGACGGCATGGGCGGGCACGCGGCGGGCGAGGTGGCGTCGCGGGTGGCGGCCGAGGAGATCCTGCGGATATTCAGGCAGGGCAGCGGCGAAGACTGGCCCGAGCACTGGGACCCCAGGCGCAGCGCCGCCGCGAACCTGCTCGTCGACGCTGTCGTCGCCGGCCATCATCGCGTCACCGATGTGATGAACGACGACATGGACCTCAAGGGCATGGGGACGACCGTCGTGGTGGCGGTGCACGAACTGGGCAAGAAGACGCTGGTCATCTGCCACGTCGGAGACAGCCGCGCATACTGCCTCCGCGATGGCCACCTCCACCTCCTGACCAGCGACCACTCCTGGGTCCACGAGCAGGTGGCGGCCGGGTTTCTCTCCGAGGAGGCGGCCCGCACCCACCCGCTGAAGAACGTCGTCACCCAGGCCCTCGGGGGAAGTAGCGAACCCCGGGTCGACGTGCGCGAGGTGGCCTTCGAGAAGGGCGATCTCTTCCTGCTGTGCTCGGACGGCCTCAACTCCATGCTCACGGACGACGAGATCGCGGGCCTGCTCGAGCCCGAGGGGTCCCTCGAGGAAACCTGCGAGCGGCTGATCAGCGCCGCCAACCAGCGGGGCGGCAACGACAATGTCAGCGTGGTGCTGCTGCGGCCGAAGCAGGTGCCCGAGCAACCGGCGTGAGTCCGTGAAGGCGCCGTTCTCGCGCCGACCGCAGAGTCCCCGATTCGCGCTCTTCTCCGACCTCGACGGGACCCTGATCGATTTTCACAGCTACCAGCCGACGGACGAGGCGAGAGCGGCCCTGCGGGCGCTCGAGGCGGCGGGGGTGGCGGTGGTGCCCGTGAGCTCGAAGACCGCCGCGGAGGTGGCGCCGCTGATGGCGGAGCTCGGGCTGACGGGCCCCGCGGTGACGGAGGGGGGCGCCGTGGTGCTCGGGGAGAGCGGGCGTCAGAGCCTGATCGGGCCGCCGAGAGCGGCCCTGCTCGAGGTGTTGCGCGAGATGCAGCGTCTGGCGCTGCCTGTTCGCGGCATGTCACAGATGACGGTGGAGGAAGTGTGCAGCCGCACGGGCTTGACGGCGGCCGCCGCCGCCCGGGCGATGCAGCGCTCGGGTTCCGAACCCTTCGTCGCGCTCGGTGAGCTCGGTACCCGGGAGCTCGAGCTGATGCGGGAGACGGCAGGCGCGCACGGGGCCGAGATCGCTCGCGGGGGGCGCTTCTGGCACCTTCTCGGCGCGGGGGTCGACAAGGGCACCGCCGTCGCCGCGTTGTGCGATTCCTGGCCGGCCGGGCGTCCTGAGGCGACGGCGGCGGTCGGCGACGCCTGGAACGATCTGCCGATGCTCGAGCGGGTCGAGCTCGGCTTCCTCCTCGGCGACGCGGTCGAAGCCGCAGCCGTGCCGGCCGGGGTGCAGCGGATCGCCAGCCCCGGTCCGCAGGGTTTCGTCGAGGCCGTCCGGCGCCTGCAGAGGGCGTGGGGGCTCGGCGCGGCCGAGGAATGACCGCCCCGACAGAGCGGTTGACAGGCACGGAGGATCCGATGGACGCATTCAAGCTCGAGCCGCACGCCGGTTTCGCAGGAGTTCCAGGTCAGCTGGTGCTGTTGATTCTGGACGGCGTCGGCTTGTTCAAGGGCCGGGCCGAGGGTTACGAGGGCAACGCCTACGACCTCGCGGCAACCCCCCACCTCGACCGCCTGTTCGCCGAGGCGCGGGTCTTCATGAAGCTCAAAGCGCACGGTACGGCGGTCGGTCTGCCGAGCGACGCCGACATGGGCAACTCGGAGGTCGGCCACAATGCGATGGGCGCGGGGCGGATCTTCGAGCAGGGCGCGCGGCTCGTCAACGGCGCCATCGCCGACGGTACGTTGTTCGCGGGCTCGAGCTGGCGCGAGCTCGTCGACCGGGTCAAGGCCCGCGGTGGTACCTTCCACCTGGTGGGGCTGCTTTCCGACGGCAACGTCCACAGCCACATCGACCACCTCACGGCTCTGATCCGCAGGCTGGCGGAGGAGGGCGTCGCGCGAGTCCGGGTTCACGCGCTCGCGGACGGACGCGACGTCGAGCCGGTGTCCTACCACCGTTACCTGGAGCGCCTCGAGGAGGTGCTCGCCGAGGTCCGCGCCGCCGGCACCGACGCCGCGGTGGCGTCGGGCGGCGGGCGGATGAAGATCACCATGGACCGCTACGGCGCCGACTGGAAGATGGTGCGCCGGGGCTGGGAGACCCACGTGCACGGCGACGCGCGGCCGTTTCGCAGCGCCTTGGAAGCGGTGGAGACCCTGCGGCGGGAGCACCCCGACATCATCGACCAGGACCTGCCGCCTTTCGTGATCACGGATCCCGACGGCCTGCCGCTGGGCCCCATGCGAGACGGCGACTCGGTGGTGTTCTTCAACTTCCGCGGCGACCGGGCGATCGAGATCTCCCGCGCCTTCACCGAGGAGGACTTCGACGTCTTCGACCGCGGTCGCACGCCGGACGTGCTGTACGCCGGGATGATGGAGTACGACGGCGATCTCAAGATCCCGCCGCGCTACCTCGTGAGCCCGCCCGCGATCTCGCGCACGGTCTCGGAGTACCTGGCGCACAACGGCATCACGCAGTTGGCGACGGCGGAGACCCAGAAGTTCGGCCACGTGACCTACTTCTGGAACGGCAACAACTCCGAGCCTTTCGACCGCTCGATGGAAACCTGGGTCGAGGTTCCAAGCGACGACCTGCCCTTCGACCGCCAACCGGAGATGAAGGCGCGCGAGGTCTGCCAGGTCGTCGTCGACAGCCTGAACGCCCGCTCGCACCGCTTCATTCGCGCCAACTTCGCCAATGGGGACATGGTGGGCCACACCGGCTCTCTGGCGGCCGCAGTGCGGGCGATGGAGGTCGTCGACGAGTGCGTGGGCAGGATCGAGACCGCAGCGCGGAGCGCCGGGGCGACCCTGATCGTGACCGCCGACCACGGCAACCTCGAGATGATGTGGGAAGTGGACACTGAGAGCGGGGCCGTCAAGCGCGACCTTCATGGACGGCCGCAGCTCAAGACCAGCCACACCCTGTCGCCTGTGCCCTGGTGCCTGAGCGGCGAGATGGCGGAGCGCTTCGAGCCCAACCCGGAGCTCCCGCCCGAACCCGGCATCGCCCATCTCGCGCCGACCCTGCTCCTCATGCTCGGCTTCGCCCCACCAGACGATTATCTGTCGCCTCTGGTGCGCCAAAAGCAGCGGCCGGCTGCGCCCTGAAGTGGATTTCGGGGACGTTTAAGGGTAGAGTCGCGGGATGGCTGCACCGACGCCACAGTTTCTCGACACGATCCAGGAGTTGCGCGCGCGCGTGCTCGAGCTGGAGTCTGCGGGCACCTCGGACCCGCATACCGCCGAGGACCTCGAGATCGCCCGGCACGAGCTCGAAGCGACGATCAAGCAGGTGTTTTCCTCCCTCACGCCGTGGCAGCAGTGCCAGCTCGCGCGGCACGCGGAACGTCCCCACACCCTGGCGTACACGCACAGCATCTTCACCGACTTCACGGAGCTCCACGGAGACCGACGCTACGCCGACGACGCCGCGGTGGTCGCCGGCCTCGCCCGCTTCCAAGGCGAACCAGTGGTCGTGGTCGGCCACCAGAAGGGCCGCGACACGGCCGAGAAGCTGCGGCGCAACTTCGGCATGCCGCGGCCCGAGGGCTATCGGAAGGCGCTGCGGGTGATGCAGATGGGGGCCCGCTTCCGGCGGCCGATCATCTCCTTCGTCGACACGCCGGGCGCCTACCCGGGGATCGACGCCGAGGAACGGGGCCAGGCCGAGGCGATCGCCAACAACTTGATCGAGATGGCCGCTCTGCCGGTACCGGTCATCGTCATCGTGACCGGGGAGGGTGGCTCGGGGGGTGCTCTCGCGCTGGGGATCGGCGACCGCGTGCTGATGCTCGAGCACGCCATCTACTCGGTGATCTCGCCCGAGGGCTGCGCCGCGATCCTGTGGAAGGACCAGGCCCGCGCCGAGGACGCCGCCCGGGCCCTGCGCCTGACCGCCAAAGACCTCAAGGGGTTCCGCGTGATCGACGAGATCCTACCCGAGCCCCCGGGCGGCGCCCACATGGATCCGCCGCGGATGGCCGAGACCATTGCGGCCGCGATCCAGCGCAACCTGCGCGCCCTGCGCAAGGTCAAGCCGGATGCGCTCATGGCCCGACGCTACAAGAAGTTCAGGGCGATGGGGATCTTCAGCGACCGTTGATCGGCGAGTCGATGCACCGTTCCAGTGAGCTCCAGTCCCCGACGCGGCGCGCACTCGGCGGGGCCCGGACGCCCTCGGAGCGGCGGCGATGAGCGTCGCATCGCGGCGTTGGATCCGCAGGGTGAGCGCGGCCGGGATCGTCCTCCTCCTCCTGACCCTCGGCGGCTTCATCGCCGACCGCCTGCGGCTGCTGAAGACGCCCATCGAAGCGCTCGACGGCGACCAGATCAGCAACGGCGACGGCGACCGGGCGGTCGGCATCTACACGGGGTTCGAGTTCGTCGAGCGGGTCGCGGGGCGCGAGATCTTCCGGCTGCTGTCCAAGCGGACCCTCGGCCTGTCATCCGGCTGGCACGAGATCGAGGGCGTGCGCCTGCAGTTCTACCGCGACGGTGAGCCGGGGCCGGTCCTGACCTGCGACGGCGCCCGGTTCAACATTCAGACGCGTGACGCGGAGCTCGCGGGGAGCGTGCGACTGGAGCTGCCGAGCGGCGCCAGCCTGACCACCGACGCCGGCAGCTTCTCCGCGAGCTCACGCGTCTTCACGGCCGGCGCAGAGGTGCGATTCGTCTCCGGCGCGACCTTCGGCCGGGCGGGGAGCGCCAGCTACGACCTCGAGCGGGATGAGATCGTCCTCGACGGGGGGACGACCCTCCACACCGGAGAAGGCGCCACCCTGATCGCTCCGCGGACTGTCTACGAGCGCACGCGGGGCAGGGTGGCCTTCCCCGAGGGCGCCGAGCTCCGCTTCGCGGACACCCGGATCGAGGCGCCGGCGATGGCGGCGGACCTCGAGCCCGGCGAAGGCCCGCCGCGGAGGGTGGAGATGTCGGGCGGGGTCGAGGCCCGCTCGCTGACGCCGGACGGCGGCGGCGAAGTCGAGGCCTGGATGGAGCGTGTCGTCGCCGTCCGCGACGGCGCCGGGCGTTGGCAGGTGGACGCCACGACCACCGGACCCTGGGTCCGGGTGCGCTTCGTCGGCGGCGAGGGGTACTTCGAGCGCGAGCTGGAGAGCTGGGTCATGCGCGCAGCGCTGGGCCCGGAAGGGCTCGTGAACCTGCGTGCGGAGGGAGGCGTCTGCATTCGAGAGGTCCCGACCGAAGGCGCGGTCCGACTGGGAGAGTCCGTCGCCGCCCGGGTGTGGTTCGCCGACGGCCGCGCGACGGACGTGGAGCTGCTGCGCAACGTCATGGTCCGCAGCGAGGGAGTGGAGGCGAGGGGGCACCGGGCCCGCATGGCGCCGCAGGCCGGCCTGGTCATGCTGCACGGCGACCCCACCGGACCGGAACGGGTGCTGCTGACGTCCGAGCGGGGGCGGCTGAGCTGCGATCAGGCGCAGCTCTTCAACCGTGAGGGGAGGTCCGAGGCCCGCGGCAACGTGCAGGGCGAGATTCGCGACGTGTCACTGGTGGGCGGCGCCGACGCGGCCGCCGGCCAGCCCGCGCACTTCGCCAGCGACACACTCGAGGTGACGGAGGAAGGGTCGGTCTACCACCTGAGCGGATCGGCCCGACTGTGGCAAGGGCACCGCCTGCTGCTCGCCGACGACGTGGTCCTCCACCACGCCGATCCGGTGAGCCTGCGCGCCTCGGGTCACGTTCGAACGACCTTTCCGGCCGCCGAGTTCGGGGTCGAGGGCGAGCCCGGCGCGGACGTCGTGGTGGTGGCGAGGTCGCTCGACTACGACCAGGCCGTGGCCTCGGCGGTGTACCGCGGCAACGTCCGGTACTCGGACCCGGAGCACACGCTGGCTGCGGCCGAGCTGAGCATTTTCTTCGACGACAACGACGACATCGCGGCGGTGGAGGCTGTCGGGGCGGTGGAGATCGTCATCCTGGAGACGGGGCGTCGCATGACCGGGCAGTTCGCGCGGCGCGAGACCAGCACCCAGCTGGTGACGGTGACCGGCTCGCCGGTGAAGATCGCCGACCCCCGCGGCAACGAGGTCTCGGGGTCTTCGTTGACCTGGAATCAGGCCGATGGTACGGTCTCGGTCACCGGAGGGACCGAGACCATCTACTTCCCGGAGGAGCGGCCTTGAGCCCGAAAGCGCTCGACCTGGCGGCGAAGGGCTTGCGCAAGGCCTACCGCGGGCGCTGGGTGGTCGACGACATCACCCTCGACATCGCGCCGGGAGAAATCGTCGGGCTGCTGGGGCCCAACGGCGCAGGCAAGACGACCACCTTCTACATGATGGTCGGATTGGTGCGCCCCGACGAGGGCCGGGTCATCCTCGGCGACCGCGAGATCACGCACGAGCCCATGTACCGCAGGGCCCGGATGGGTGTCTCGTACCTGGCGCAGGAGCCGAGCTCGTTCCGGCGCCTGACGGTGGAGGACAACATCTGGCTGATCCTCGAGGCGCTCGGCGTCGATGCCAAGGAGGCTCACCGCAGGATCCGGAACCTGCTCGAGGACTTCGGCCTCGCCAACCTGCACGGGCAGCGCGCCGAGACCCTCTCCGGCGGCGAACGCCGGCGGCTCGAGGTCGCGCGCGCGCTGGCCACCGAACCGACCTTCATTCTCCTCGACGAGCCCTTCGCCGGCATCGACCCGCTCGCGGTGCTCGACCTCCAGCGCATCATTCGAAGGCTCAAGTCATTGGGTATAGGTGTTTTAATTACGGATCACAACGTTCGCGAGACATTGAAGATCACGGATCGCGCCTATATAATCAAAGACGGCAAGATTTTTGCTACGGGCGAGCCGGTCGATCTGTCTGAAAACCTGGATGTGCGTCGAATCTACCTCGGCGAGGACTTCAGACTCTGAGCCGCGAAGGCTCGAGGTCGCCGCCGGGTCCCGAGAAGCGCGACACGGTCGCCCGTCGCTGACGAGGTGCTGATACGAACATGGCATTGGAACAGAAACTCCGCTTGAAGCTGGCGCAGCGGCTGGTGATGACACCGTCGCTGCAGCAGGCGATCAAGCTGCTCCAGCTGTCGCGGCTGGAGCTCGAGGAGACGCTCGCGCAGGAGATCCTCGAGAACCCGATGCTCGAGGACGACGAACCGCCCGACGACGCGGTCGCCGGCGAAGGCCAGCTCGACGGCCCCGGGGACGAGGCGACCGCCGAGACCGCGGCGCCAGCGGACGACGGGCTGCCGTCGGAGGAGGAGACCTACGCCGACATCGACGTCGAGGCCTTCTTCGCCGATTACCTGGGCGACGCCCGCAACGAGGGCCCGTCGATGTCGGCGCCGTCGACCGAGCAGGACAACCGGCTCGAGAACATCGTCTCCGCGAGCGGGAGCCTGTACGACCACCTGCTGTGGCAGCTCCATCTCCTCGACTGTCCGCCGGAGATCCTGGAGGCCTGCGAGTTCATCATCGGCAACCTCGACGAAGACGGTTTCCTGCGCGCCTCGACCGAGGAGATCATGGATGGGACGGGCTGCGGCGAGGCCTGCGCCATGGCCGCCGTCGAGGTGGTGCGCTCGCTCGACCCGCCGGGGATCGCGGCTTCGAACCTCCAGGAGTGCCTCGCGGCGCAGGTGGAGCAGCTGCTGCGGGACTGCACCGAGCCCGAGCAGATCGAGGTGCTGGAGCGAGCCCGGCTGGCGATCTCGAACTGCTGGGACGATCTCCTGCACCAACGTTGGGATCCGCTCGCGGCGGCGATCGGGTGTGCGGAGGTCGCGGAGTTGCGGCCGATCCTGGACGTCATCCAGAGCCTGGAGCCGAAGCCCGGGCGCGCCTACACCCGGGACGACAACCAGTACATCGAACCCGACGTCTACGTGCGCAAGGTGGACGGAGAGCACGTCATCACGCTCAACGACGACGGTCTCCCCAGGCTGCGCATCAACTCCCGCTACCACAATCTGCTCAAGGGCCGCAGCCTGGACCCGCAGGCCAACGAGTACCTGCGGGACAAGATGCGCTCGGCGTTGTGGCTGATGAAGAGCATCGACCAGCGCCAGCGAACGATCTACAAGGTGGCGCAGAGCATCGTCAGCTTCCAGAGCGATTTTCTCGACCACGGGATCGAGCACCTGCGACCGATGGTTCTGCGCCAGGTGGCCGAGGACATCGGCATGCACGAGTCGACGATCTCCAGGGTGGTCAGCAACAAGTACATGTACACCCCGCGTGGGATGTTTCCGATGAAGTACTTCTTCCACTCCGGGGTGGACTCCGCGCGGGGCGAGAACATCTCGTCGATGGTGGTCAAGGAGCGGATCCGCAAGCTGATCGAGGCCGAGGACCCGGAACGCCCCCTGTCCGATTCCAAGATCATGCGGATGCTGCAGAAGGAAGGCATCAGGCTCGCGCGGCGCACCGTCGCCAAGTACCGCGAGGAGATGATGATCCCCTCGTCGGACAAGCGGAAGAAGATATTCTGAACGGGAGAATGCCATGAAAGTCGACTACATCGCCCGAAAAGTCGTCCTGACCGATCAATCGAAGCAGCTGGCCGAGAAGAAGCTGGCCAGGATCTCCAAGTACTTCAACGACATCCTGGACATCCGGCTGGAGGTCGGCCTCGAGCGCCACCTGCACGTCGTCGACCTGTCGATCAAGGGCAAGGACTTCGACGTCCAATCGAGGACCCAGAACAAGGACATGACGGCCGCCATTCAGGAGGCGGTGGACAAGCTGGAGATCCAGGCTCGGCGCGCCAAAGCGCGGCTCAAGGACCACAAGAAACGCGCCGGCTCGGAAGCCAAGGTCGACCAGGGATGGACGCTCGACGTCCTCGAGAGCGAGTCGATCGCGTCCGGCGAGCCGCGGATCGTCGAGCGCAGCTCGATCGCCATCAAGCCGATGTCGATCGAGGAGGCGGTCCTCCAACTCGACGACCTGGGGCAGGGCTTCCTGGTCTTCCGCAATGCCACCACCGATCGGATCAACGTTCTGTACCGTCGCGATGACAGAAACCTGGGATTGATCACTCCCGAGCTCTGATGAAGATCCACAACCTGATCGACCCCGAAAACGTCTTCCTCGACATCGAAGCCGAGGATGTGCGGTCCGCTTTGGCGGCGGTGGCCGAGCGCTGGGGACCGGCGCTCGACCTCGACCGGAAAGAGCTCGTGGAGGGCCTGCTGGCGCGGGAGGCATTGGGCTCGACCACGGTGGGGGAGGGCTTCGCGATTCCGCACTGCAAGCTGCAGGGGCTGAGGACGATCGCCATCTCGCTCGCCCGTCTGCGGACGGGAGTCGACTTCGGTGACGGCAGCGAAACGCCGGTTTCGTTCATGTTCGTGGTCCTTTCGCCGCCGGACCAGCCGGCTGCGCACCTGCAGGTCCTGTCGCAGATCGCCCGCGTCCTCAAGCGCCGCGACCTGCGGTCGGCGCTGCTGGCGGCGGCCACCGCGAAAGAGGTCGCCGCGGCTGTCTGCGAAACCGCCGCCGCGGAGGGGCTGTGACCGCTCCGCGGGCGACATCGGTTTCCCTCCTCCTCGAGGAGAAGCGGCTCGAGCCGCTCCGCCTCGAGGTCGTGGCCGGCACAGCGGGCCTCGCCCGACGCCGGATCTCCAACCCACGCATCCAGAAACCCGGCCTCGCGCTGGCCGGCTACCTCCCGTACGTCAAGCCCGGACGGTTGCAGATCCTCGGCGAATCGGAATACGATTTCCTGGCCACATTTCCCGAGGCCGAGGCCGAGCGCCGGCTGGCCTGCCTGATGCAGCTCGAGGTGCCGTGCGTCGTGTCGACCAAAGGCAAGCGCCCCAGCCCTGGCGTCTGCGCGGCCGCGGACGCGGCCGAGGTGCCGCTGCTGGTCACGCCGGTCAAAACCGCCGAGGCCATCGAGTTGATCTCCGACTACCTCGAGGACACCCTGGCGCCGCGGGTCCAGCTGCACGGCGTGCTGATCGACGTGTTCTCGCTCGGCACCCTGATCATCGGCGACCCGGGCATCGGCAAGAGCGAGTGTGCGCTGGAGCTCGTGTACCGGGGCCACCGCCTCGTCGCCGACGACACTGTCGTCATCCGGCGCACCCACCACCACGGCCTCCTCGGCGGCCCGCACGAGCTGCTCGAGAATTACCTCGAGCTGCGCGGCGTCGGGATCATCGACGTGCGCAAGCACTTCGGCATGACCGCCACTTCGCCGGCGGTGTCGGTGTCGCTGGTCATCCAGCTCACCAAGCTGACACCCCAGGCGCGGGAGATGGAGCAGCGGTGGCGCGAGGAGATGATGGAGCGCCCCAGCGCGTGGACATCGACCCAGGAGATTCTGGGCGTCGAGGTCCCGAAGTACACCATGGTGGTGGCGCCGGGTCGCGACCTCGCGATCATGGTCGAGACCGCGGTCCGCAAGTGTCTGCTGGCGCAGCGGGGCATCCAGGACGAGCGCGGTTTCCTGGAGAACGTCAACCTGATGGCTCAGGGCGGTCACCGTGACGGCGGCTGAGCCCACGTTCAACGGTCCGTTCGTGATCACCGGTCTCTCCGGCGCCGGCAAGACGCTGCTCAGCCGCAGCCTGGAGGACATCGGCTACCTCTGCGTGGACAACATCCCGCTCGAGCTGGTGCCTCTCCTCTTCGCTCGCACCGAGGAGGAGAAGGACCGTCTGGTGGTGGTTCTCGACGTCCGCACCAGGGGCATGATCCAGCTCTTTCCGGAGTTCTTCAGAGAGCTCAGGAGCACGTACCCGGGGGTCCGTCTGGTGTTCGTGGAGGCCTCCCCGGAGATCCTGCTGCGGCGATTTTCGGTCGCCCGCCGGCCGCACCCGCTGCGCGACCTGACGCTGGAGAGGGCCATCACCGAGGAGCGGTCCGCGCTGGCCGAGTTTCGCGAGCTCGCCGACCTGATCATCGACACCACGAACCTGTCGCCGCACGACCTGAGGCGGCAGGTGCAGACCCTGGGCGGCGGCGACGACCGCCGTTCACGGCTCACCATCGAGGTGCAGAGCTTCTCCTACATGCAGGGGGTCCCCGCCACCGCAAGCCTGGTGTTCGACGTGAGATTTCTCCCCAACCCGTTCTTCGTGCAGGAGCTCCGGGCACTCTCGGGGGACGACGACGCAGTCAAGACCTGGCTCGACGCCTACCCCGAGGTCGAGGAAGCCGTCAGCCACATCATGGACCTGGTATCGTTCCTGCTGCCGAGGTACGTCAAGGAAATGAAGACGCACCTCGGGATCGCGCTCGGCTGTACCGGCGGCAAACACCGATCGGTCTACGCGGCTGAGAGGGTGGCGCGCGAGCTCGCCGGCGCCGGTCATGAGGTGGTGGTGCACCACCGCGACAAGGAACGCTGGAGGTACTCATCATGATCCCGGTCCTCGTCCTCACCCACGGCAACCTCGCCACCGAGCTCCTCCAGGCCGCCTGTACGATAGACCCCAACCTGAGCGAGATGACCTCCGCCATGTCCTTGCCGTGGGACGTGGACTCCGACGAGGCCAGCCGCTCGCTCAAGAAGCTGCTGCGCGAGCTCGACCGCGGCGAGGGCGCGCTCATTCTGACCGACATGTTCGGGGGCACCGCCACCAATCTCGCCCTCCCATTTCTGGAGCCCGACAAGGTCGAGGTCGTGACCGGCGTCAATCTGCCGATGCTGGTCAAGCTCGGCTCGCTCAAGGCGCGTCCCATGCCGCTGCGGGAGCTCGCCGCCGGGCTCACCGCCGCCGGCCAGAAGAGCATCCAGGTCGCGAGCGAGTTCCTGAACGCCCGGTCGTCGCCGGGCTGAGCATCGGCCCTCAGGGCCGGGAAGCACCCCAGATACAATGGGAGCCGAGGTTGGGCCCACGCCGCGCAACCCTGCTCACGGAAGTTCAACCACCGAGGAGTCGCCAGGAATGAAACGGGAGCAGGTGATCATCACCAACAAGCTCGGCCTCCACGCCCGCGCGGCGGCCAAGCTCGTCCACACCGCCAGCGAGTTCGAGTCCGAGATCTACATCGGGACCGACCACGAAGAGGTCAACGCGAAGTCGATTCTCGGGATCCTGACCCTTGCCGCCAGCAAGGGCACGCCGCTCAATGTCCGCGCCGAGGGCGCCGACGAGGAAGCGGCCGTGCGGGCGATCGCCGCCCTCTTCGCCGACAAGTTCGGAGAGGGTCAGTGAGCCAGACCCTGTCCGGCCTCGGCGTGAGCCCGGGGATCGCGATCGGTGAGCCCGTGGTCCACGAGACCCGGCCGATCTCGACTCTGCGGATCACCGTGCCTCCGGACCGGGTCGAGGCCGAGGTCGAGCGGTTTCACGCCGCGATCGCCACCGCCATCGAGCGCATCAAGGAAAACCGCGACCGCGCGGCGCAGCAGATGGGGGAGGAGTACGCCGCGATCTTCGAGGCGCACCAGTTGATCGCCTCCGACCCGACCTTCACCGAGACCGTCGAGAAGGTGATTCGCGAGGACGGAGTCAACGCCGGGTGGGCGGTCGACCAGGTGCTCCAGCAGCTGATCTCGCGTTTCGAGGCTCTGCCCGACGAGTACCTCGCCGATCGCAAGCTCGACGTGCTCGACGTCGCGACCCAGATCCTCGGAGCGCTGCACGGTCTCGATCTCGGCCAGCTCGACAGACTCGATCGCCCCGTCATCCTCGTCGCCGACGACCTGCCGCCGTCGGCCGCCGTCCAGCTCCCGCTCGACAAAATGCTCGGCTTCGCCCTCGAGATGGGCGGCCCGACCTCCCACACCACGATCATCGCGCGCTCACTCGGCATCCCGGTCATCGTCGGCGCCGCCGGCGCCTGCGAGCAGGCCAAACGCTCACGTCTGCTGGCGCTCGATGCCTTCGAGGGCAAGATCGTTTTCGACCCCAAGCCGGCCGATCTCTCCGAGTACGAGTCGCGGCAGCGCGAGTACCGGGAGCAGCAGTCCGCCCTGCTGGACATGCGCGGCCTGCCGACCGTCACCCGCGACGGGCGGGTGATCGAGCTCCACGCCAACATCGAGCTCCCGGCGGAGGTTGACAAGGCCCTGATGTGGAACGCTTCCGGGGTCGGCCTCTACCGCTCCGAGTTCCTCTACATGCTGATGAGCCCCGCCCTGCCGACCGAGAAGCAGCACCTGCAGACCTATCGCGAGATGGTGTCGAAGATGGGTGAGGCCCCGGTCACCATCCGAACCTTCGACCTCGGAGGCCGCAAGCTGGCCCGCGAGATCATCGGCGGGGGGGCCGAGGCCAACCCGGTGCTGGGGCTGCGCGGCATCCGCCTGTGCTTCTCGCAGCCCGAGTTCTTCCGCACCCAGCTGCGCGCCATCCTGAGGGTGGCGGGCGAGTTTCCGCCCGGTCGGGTCCGCATCCTGTTTCCCCTGATCAGCGGCATCGAGGAGTTCCGCATCGTGCGCCTGCTGGTGCGGGAGATCACCGCGGAGCTCGCTGCGGCCGGCCACCCCACCCACGCCGAGGTGCCCCTTGGAGCCATGGTCGAGGTGCCGTCGGCCGCGGTGATGGCGCGCGATCTCGCCCGCGAGGTGGACTTCCTCTCCATCGGCACCAACGACCTGATTCAGTACGTGCTCGCCGTCGACCGCTCGAATAACCTGGTGGCGGGCTTGTACAAGCCGACCAGCCCGGCGATCCTGCGGCTGATCGCCGAGGTGATCGCGGCGGGGCGCGAGGAGCGGGTGGATGTCTCGATGTGCGGGGAGATGGCCGCCGACCCGCTGATGGTCCCGGTACTCATCGGGCTCGGGCTCGAGAAGTTCAGCGTCAACCCGCACGCCATCCCGGTCGTGCGCGGCCTGGTGCGCCACCTCTCGTTCCGCGAGTCGGCGCAGATCGCGCGCCGCGCGCTGCAGATGGTGACCGCCCGCGACGTCGAGGAATACCTCCT
Organism: Chondromyces sp.; assembly: GCA_035466375.1. Taxonomy (GTDB): domain Bacteria; phylum Acidobacteriota; class Thermoanaerobaculia; order Thermoanaerobaculales; family Sulfomarinibacteraceae; genus Sulfomarinibacter. Next base: position 30,980 of record DATIVB010000056.1, on the reverse strand, counting down.
CGAGCGGCTTGCGTTCCTGCTCGCCAGGAACAAAATTCACGTGTAGGAGCGGTCATGGGACTCCACAGCGCACGCGTCGTCGACAAACCGTGGGGGCACGAGGAGATCTTCGCCGAAACCGAGGGCTACGTCGGGAAGATCCTCTTCATCCGCCGCGGCGAGGCCTTGAGCCTGCAGTACCACGAGCGCAAGGAGGAGACCCTGCGGGTTCTCGACGGCGAGCTCGACATGGTGTTCGGCGCAGCGGTGGAGAGCCTGCAGACACAGCGGCTGCGGATCGGGGACGTGTTCCACGTCTCGCCAGGGGAGCTCCACCGGATGGTGGCGGCCACCGATTGCCGGCTGCTCGAGGTCTCGACCAACCACCTCGACGACGTGGTTCGGCTGGAGGACCGCTACGGGCGGAAGGGAACCAATGCACCGTGAGCCGGTCTCACTGGTGACCGGGTGCGAGGCCCGGGTCAAGGGGGCGCCGATGAAGATCAGGAAGCGGACGACGATTCGCGGCATGGTGGTCGCAGGGCTGTTGGCCGCGGCCTCCGTCCCCGGCATGGCCGAGGACCGGCCGACGCCGACTCCGACGGCGACTCCGACCCAGTCGCCGACGCCGCGCCCGGCGGGTGGCCAGTCTCTCAGGGAGATCGGCAAGGACACCGAGCTCAAGGGCGGTGAGACCGGCACGCCGATCGTGATCAGCAATGAGAACCTCGCCGAGATCGCCGAGCAGGGCTCGGTGACCTCGGTCGAGAAGGGCGCGGGGAGCGGTGCCGGCCGGCGGCCGGTGCGGCAGCCCGGCCAGGTCACCGTTGTGGAGTCCGACCCCCAGCACACCGACGAGCGCCGGCGCTACTGGCGCAACCAGTACGAGAGTCAGGTCGAGCTCATCGAGGGCCTGCAGCGGCAGATCCAGATCCTCGACCAGAAAATTCCGGGGCTCTGGAGGGAGTTCTACTCGCGCGACGATCCGGCCTATCGCGACGGCGTCATCAAGCCGGAGCTCGATGCCGCGATGGCACGCCGTCAGAAGCTCGAGGAGCAGCTGGCCGCCGCCGGGCCGCGACTCAGCGAGATCAAAAGCCAGGCCCGCGCGGACGGCGCCGAGCCGGGCTGGTTCCGCGGCATCCCGACCCCGGCACCGCTCCCCCCGACCCCGCCGCCGGGGGCGGTGCGCGACTGATCCTGACGACGCGCCGGGGGCTCGAGGCTTGCCGGGCGCAGGTTCAGAGGCTACACTCGCCGCGCCCGGACGCGGATTTGCGAATGAGAAGCTATTTCATCGAAACCTGGGGCTGTCAGATGAATCAGCACGACAGCGAGCTGATCGAGGGACAGCTCCGCCGACACGGCCTGAGCCCGTCGGCGGCCGCCGACGACGCCGACCTGGTGATCCTCAACACCTGCTCGGTCCGCGAGCGCCCGGTGCACAAGATCACCAGCCGGATCGGCGCCCTCGAGAAGCTCCCGCGACCTCCGCTCATCGGCGTCTGCGGCTGCGTGGCACAGCAGGAGGGCGACTCGTTGCTGGCGCGCTCGAAGCGGGTCGGCTTCGTGCTCGGCCCGGGAGCGGTGGGCAGGGTGGGGGAGGCGCTGCGCATGGTCGCGACCGGCGGCCGGCCGGTGCTGATCGATTTCGACCCCGAGCGGGAGCACGACTTCGAGCTCCACTTCCGCTCCAGCCCGACCCGCGGCATGGTGACCGTGGTCGAGGGCTGCAACGAGTTCTGCACCTTCTGCGTAGTGCCCTACACCCGCGGGCGCGAGCTCAGCCGCCCCATGCCGGACATCATTTGCGAGGTGCAGGCGCTCGCCGATTCCGGCCTCAAAGAGGTTGAGCTCCTCGGCCAGACCATCAACTCCTACAGCTGCCCGCGGACCGGCGCCGACTTCAGTGATCTGCTCGCCAACGTCGCCGCGGTCCAGGAGATCGAGCGGGTGCGCTACGTCACCTCCCATCCGCGCCACTTCCACCAGCGCCTCATCGACACCCTCGCCGCCAACCCGAAGGTCTCACGCTACCTGCACCTGCCGATCCAGTCGGGATCCGACCGCATTCTCGATCGGATGCACCGGCGGTCCACGCGCGCGGAGTACCTGGACCTGGTGGCGCGGCTCCGCGAGGCCGTGCCCGGCATCAACCTCTCGACCGACGTGATCGTGGGCTTCCCGGGCGAGGACGAGGCCGACTTCAGCCGCAGCATGGAGCTGCTGGAGACGGTCCGCTTCGGCCAGGTTTTCGCCTTCGCCTACTCGCCGCGCCCGCGCACGCCGGCTGCGCGTTATGAGCTGCAGGTGCCCGAGGGGGTCAAGAAGGACCGACTGCATCGGCTCTTCGAGCTCACCGACCGGATCACGCTCGAGCTCAACCGGGAGCTCGTGGGCGCGGTGGTGCCGGTGCTGATCGACGGCGACAGCCGGCGCGACCCCGGGACCTGGCAGGGGAGGGGCGAGGACAACCGCATCGTCAACTTCCCCAAGACGGGCCGCGAGGGGGTGGGGGAGATTGTCGACGTAAACATCCTCCGCGCCGGGCCACACTCGCTCGCCGGCGAGCGCCCGCCGAGCGGCGGCAGGCTGCCGGTGGTGGAGCGCCGCGACGGAGCGGCTTGACATCGGCCGCCGGCACCGACACATTAGGGGTATGGAACCGACCCGCGACCGCGACAAGGCCGTCAAGATGCAGGTGCGAGGCCTGGTCATGGACCCCAACTCCAATATGCCCGTGGTCATCCTCGAGAACAGCGACGGCAACACCTTCCTCCCCATCTGGATCGGCGTCTGCGAGGCCAACTCCATCGCCCTGGAGCTCGAAGGCGTTGCCCCGCCGCGCCCGATGACACACGATCTGATTCGTAATCTCATCGAGACCGCGGGCTGTGTCGTCGACCACATCTTCATCCACAGCCTGGAAGACAGCGTCTTCAAGGCCTGGATCCAGCTGCGCGACGCCCGCTCGATCACCCATCAGGTGGACTCGCGACCCTCGGACGCCATCGCGCTCGCCCTGCGCGCCAAGGTCGACGTGTTGGTCGACCCATCGGTGCTCGAGCGTGCGGTGCTGAGCGAGAAATCCCTCGAGGAGACGGTTCGCGAGATGTTGGAAAACCTGCGTCCGGAGGATCTGGGCGAGTACGAGATGTGAGCGCCGCGCCCGCCTCGCAGCCTTTCGTTGACACCTGAAACCCGGCACCCCTATAGTGGCTCCAGCACCGCCGTCGACGTCCGCGGGTCCCGGAGCATGCATGAGAATCGCCATCACCAATCAGAAGGGTGGTGTGGGCAAGACCACCACCGCCATCAACCTCGCGGCGGGGCTCGCCCAGAAGGGGTTGCAGACCCTGCTGATAGATCTCGATCCGCAAGCCAACTCCACGATGTCGAACGTCGACATGGAGTCTCTGGACGGCAACATGTACGATGTCATGCGGGGATTGCGGACACTCGAGGATGTGATCGTCGACGGGGCGGACGCCAATCTCTGGATCGCACCGTCACGCATCGCGATGGCCAAGCTCGAGGTCCACCTGGTGGGGGAGCTCGATGCACCCTACCGCCTCAAGGACACCATCGAGAGGCTCGAGCGCCACTTCGACGCGGTCATCATCGACACGCCGCCGACGCTGGGCCTGCTGACCGTCAACGCGCTGGTCGCGGCAACCCATGTGCTGGTGCCGATCCAGGCGTCCTACTTCGCACTCGAGGGCACCGACGACCTGCTCGAGACCATCGATAAGATCAAGGCGCGGCCGAATACCGAGCTGCGGATGCTGGGGGTCCTGGTCACCATGTTCGACCGCCGCACCGTGCTCGCGCGTCAGGTCAAGGAGGAGATCGACCAGGTCTTCGGTGACCTGGTGTTCGATACCCTGATCACCAAGTCGGTGCGCCTGGAGGAGTCCCCGGCGCACCGGTCCAGCATCTTCAGCCACGCGCCCTCGTCGAGCGGCGCCTATGAGTACTACCGTCTCTGTGAGGAGGTCCTGCAGCGTGTCGGGTCCGACTAAACCCAAGGCCGGCCTGCCGTCCCACCGGCGCATGCGCCACGATCGACACTTCGTCGACGAGCTCACGCAACGAATGGGCGAGGGCATCGGCCGGATGGTCCGCATCACCGCCATTACCAGCAACCAGGACCAGCCGCGTTCGAACCTCGGCGACCTCGACGACCTCGAGTCGTCCATCGACGCCCATGGCATTCTCGAGCCGCTCCTGGTGCGTCCTCTCGGCGAGGGCAACTACGAGCTGGTCTCCGGCGAGCGCCGGTTCCACGCGGCCATGGCCGTGGGCCTCACCGAGGTCCCGTGCATCGAGCTCACCGTCACCGACCAGCAGGCGCTCGAGATCGCGCTGATCGAGAACCTCCAACGCAAGGACCTGACGCCGTTCGAGGAGGGCGAGGGCTACCGCACCCTCATCGACAAGTACAGCTACACCCACGAGCAGGTGGCGCAGGCGGTTGGGCGCTCCCGGGTCACGGTCACCGAGAGCCTGCAGACCCTCCGCATCCCGCCATCCATCCGGGATCTGTGTCGGCATGCCGACATCACCGCCAAGAGCGTGCTCCTGGAGATCGCCCGTGCGCCCGACGAGGCTGCGATGGAACAGCTGGTGCGTGAGATCATCGAGCTGCGGCTCGATCGCGCGGCTCTGCGCGACCGCCGGCACGAGCTCGAAGAATCCGAGGCTGGAGGTTCACCGGCCGACGACGCGGTCCCGGGCCGCAAGCCATTCCGTTTCCAGTTCCGCAGCTCCGATCGCACGGTCTCGGTGTCGTTGGCCTTCCGAACCGAGTCCGAGCCCGAGCCGCAGCAGGTCATTGAAGCCCTGCGCGCCATGATCCGCGAGATCGAAGCCGAGATCGAGGGTGGTGGCGAGAGCGACGCCGCGAACTGAGTGAGGGGCAGGGAATTCCGTCGTTCAAGATCGCCGCGAGGGGTTTTCGGCCTGTTCGAGGGCGTCATCAGATATTCAGGTTTACATAATATATCTTATCGGACATTGAAATATCGGCCACGGGTGTGGAGTTTCGACCGCTTGTGGAAATCTTGTGGAAACCGCGCCCACCGAGGTTTCCGCGCCGCCCGACGGTGCCGCCCGGCCAGCAAACCCGTGTAGAATTCCAGGATGCGTGCAACGGCTGACAGCAACCGGGGACCGGGGCCATGAGGCTTATCAGCACCGTCGACCGGCTGGTGATCCGCGAGGTGCTGCCGCCGACCATCCTCGGCTTCATCACCTACACCTTCCTGATCGTCCTGCGCGGTCTGTACGGCCTCATCGAGCAGGTCCTGGTGCGCGGCGTGTCGATGGTCGATGCCGCCAAGGTCCTCCTCATCACCCTGCCGCACGTGGTGATCCTGACCATTCCCATGAGCTTCCTGTTCGGGGTTCTGCTGGCGGTCGGGCGGATGAGCGCCGACAACGAGCTGATCGCCCTCCAGGCCGGTGGCATCCCGATGCGCCGCCTGCTGCGGCCCGTCCTCCTGATCGGCGTCCTGCTGACGGTCGCCAACGGCTACCTCTACCTGCAGTTCATCCCCCAATCGAGCCGCAACCTCCGCGAGCTCAAGGTGCGGCTCTTCACCGAAGCCAGAAATCTGGGCCGTCTCGAACCGAAGGTCTTCCACGAGGAGATTCCGAACGTCCTCCTGTACCTCCGGGACATCGACCCGGCCAGCGGGGACTGGCGCGACATCCTCCTCTTCGACACCACCGACCCCCAGGAGGAGCGTCTCACCCTGGCGCGCCGGGGCCGCATGGTCCTCACCGGCGGTCCCGGCCAGGTGATCCCCCACTCCCCGGGCGGCAACCTGCCGGAGGTCGAGCAGTGGATCCGCCTCGAGGATGTCGTCACCCACCAGTTTTCGCGCGAGGACCCGGAGACCTATCGCGTCAACCGGAACACGACGCAGCTCGTGCGCCCGGCTCTCGGCAGCCGAAACCAGGTTCGATATCGACTCAGCATGCGCGAGCGCAGCAGTGGCGAGCTCCTACGCTACCTGCGCGGCGGCACGCTCGATGACGCCGTCGAGGACAAGGAGGCGCCGGACCTCGAGGCGGAGGGCGACCCCGGACGCCGCCACGCGGGCATCGAGCTCAACAAACGAGTGGCGATTCCCTTCGCGAGCGTCGTCTTCGCCCTGCTCGCGCTGCCGCTCGGGGTGGGCTCGGGCTCCGGAGGCCGCGGCAGGGGATTCGTGATTTCGGTGGCGGTGGTCCTCGCCTACTATCTGGTCGCCAACCAGGGCGAGATTCTCGCCATCGAGGGCGTGCTGCCGCCGTTTCTCGGGATCTGGCTGCCGAACATCGTGCTGACGGCGGTGGCGCTGGTCCTGATGGCGCGCATGGGGCGCTGGCTCGGCGAGCGGGAGGGCCGCGAGGGTCCCCTGGCTCGGCTCATCAAGGCGGCCGTCGAGCGCTGGCGCTCCTGGCGCGCCGGCACGAGGCAGGGCAAGCTGGCGACCGAAATGAGCGGCAGCTTCCCCATCGTCATCCAGCGGCGCCGCTACGCCAACCGTTTTCCGGCGCTCCTCGACCGCTACCTCACCCGCCGCCTCATCCCTCCCCTGCTTCTGGTCCTGGGCAGTACCGCGCTGCTCTACGTGGTGGGCGATCTCAGCGACAACCTCGAGACCATGACCAAGAACAGGATCTCCATCGAGGTAATCGTCCGGTACTACGCCAACCTGGTGCCGCAGGTCTTCCTCGACGTGACGCCGTTCGCGCTGATGATCTCGGTCCTCATCCTGTTGACCATGTTGGAGCGACACCAGGAGCTGACCGCAGTCAAGGCGGCGGGGATCTCGTTGTACCGGCTGATGGTACCGATCCTGCTGGTCGCGGCGGTGGCCGCGGTCGGGCTGTGGTTCCTTGGCGAGGTGGTGGTTCCGGACGCGAACCGCGAGGCACAGCGACTGCTGGACCGGATCGAGGGGCGGGATACGGCCCGCTCGTACATGGCGAGCGACCGCCAGTGGATGCTGTCCCGCGATGACGAGACCCTGTACAACTTCCTCCGTTACGACGAACCGTCGCGCACCCTGGTCCGATTCACCATGTTCCGGCTCGACGACGACATGAACCTGCGCTTTCACCTCTCCACCCGCCGCGCCCGCTACCTCGACGGCGCCTGGATCGCGGACTCCGGCTGGTTCCGGCAGTTCTACAGTGACGGCACCGACGAGTTCCGCAGGATCACCTCCCCCATGGCCCTCGACATCGAGGAGGGGCCGTCGTACTTCAGCCAGGAGTACCGCCGTCCGTCCGAGATGTCGCTGGGCGAGCTGCGCGCCTACATCGAGGAGCTCGTGGACTCCGGCTACCGGCCGGTGAACCTCATCGTGCGCTGGCACCAGAAGCTCACCTACCCCCTTTCGACCTTCGCGATGGTGCTGCTCGCGCTGCCCTTCGCCCTCAGCCGGGGTGGGCGCCGGGTGACCACCATGCAGGGGATCGCGGTCGCGCTCACGCTCGGCATCGTCTACTCGATGCTGATCGCGCTCTTCGGCAAGCTCGGCGAGGTCGAGATCCTGCCGCCGGCGCTCGGCGCGTGGTCGCCGATCCTGCTCGCCGTCCTCTTCGGCGTCAACCGCCTGACCACCCTGCGCACCTGAGGGCGCCGCACCGGACATCGCCGACCCGCAGTGTCGGCATGCCGACACCGCCCGGACCCTCACGCCGGCCGCTCAGCAACGCGGGGTGGTGGCCTTTGCCAGCTGGTGAAAGCGGCGGCGCAGCGGGTGCAGGTCGAGGTTGCGATGGGCCGGATGGACGCGGTTGGCGAGCAGCACGTAGGTGGCCCCGCCGCGCTCCGCCCACACCGAGACCCCGGTGAAACCCGTGTGCCCGAAGGCGCTCGGCGGCAGCGCCGGGCCCGCCGAGCAACCGGCGGTTGCGGCCAGCTGCCAGCCGTAACCGCGCGCCTGCTCCAAGCCGTCGGTGTGGGACCGGGTCGCGGCCGCCGCCTCGCCGGCCGTCAGCAGTGCGCCCGTGGGGTTGGCGTACTCGGCCGCGAGCCGCCACACGCCGCGCGCCGAACCGAAGAGCCCGGCATTGCCGGCAGCGCCTCCGAGAAAGCGGGCGTTGCCGTCATCCGGCAGCCCCGGACCGACCGGAGGGATGAAGGCCGGGTCGGCCCCGAGCTCGCGCACCAGAAGGGTCTCGGCATCAGGCGCCGTGGCCGCGCCGGCCAATGGCCGGCGTCCCGGGTCCGGATGAAAGCCGAGCCGCTCCTCGAGGCCGAGCGGGTGCAGCACCTGCTCGGAAAACAGCTGCTCGAGGGACCTCCCCGTGGCCCGCTCGAGCATCACAGCGGCGATGACGAAGCCGACGCAGGAGTACCGGACCCTCGTCCCGGGGCGCGCCTCGAGCCCGATGCGCCCCAGTCGCTCGGGCAGACGCCGCGGCTCCCCCTCGGCCAGGCAGTACAGGGGAAGCCACGCGGGCAGCCCCGAGCTGTGGGTCAGGAGCGAGGCGAGCTCGAGGTCCTCGATCTCCGACCCGCGGGTCTCCGGAAGGAGCTCGCCGATCCGGTCCGTCGGCTCGAGGGCGCCGGTCCGGAACCCGAGCAGGCAGAGAGTGGTCGTGACCAGGGGCTTGGTGAGCGACGCGAGATCGAACCAGGTCTCGTCGACGGCCGGGACGGCAACCGGCCGCAGAGCCGCGCAGCCGGCGCGGACGCTCCGCAACGAGGCCTCGTCCCTCCCCCACACGGCGACTGCCCCGGCGACCTGGCCAGCCCGAACGGCCCGCTCGAGGAGGGTGTGGACCGGCCCGCCGCGATCAGCCATCGCCGGTGGTCGGCGCCCGGTCGCGGATCGGCAGCGGCCGCCGGTTGTCATCCACGTTGACGTAGGTGATCTCGGCGTCGGTGACGTGCACCTCCTCGGTGCGATCGCGGTGACGGGCCGCCGTCACCTGCACCCGGACCGTGATCGAGGTGCGTCCGATCCGGACCGGCGAGGTGTAGAACGACACCAGATCGCCGACGTACACCGGTTGGTGGAACACGACCTCCTTCATGGCCACCGTCAGGACGCGTCGCGCGCCCTGGTACAGGGCCTCCTCCGCGCCGGCCTGGTCGATGTAGGAGAGAATGACGCCCCCGAAAATGGTGCCGGCGGCGTTGGTATCGCGCGGCATCATCAGGACCCGACCCTTGGGCTGGATCCGGCTGTCGTCCATCGTCCCTCCCCGGCCGCCCGTCACTCGATGGCGGCGGCCTCGTCCTTGAGCAGCTCCTCCGGGTCCGGAAGGTCCTCAGGCCGCTCGAGGCCGAAGTGGACCAGAAACTCGCGCGAGGTCCGGTACAGGAAGGGCTTGCCGACGACCTTCTTGCGCCCGGCGAGGCGCAGCAGCCGCCGGTCGAGGAGCGTGCGCAGGACGCTCGCCGAGTTGGCGCCGCGGATGAAGTTGATCTCGGGCAGGGTCACCGGCTGCCGGTGGGCGACGATCGCCAGGACCTCCAACGAGGCCTGCGACAGCCGCTGACGGGCCGTCACCCCGTGGAACGCGCGCAGGTAGGGGTCGAGCGCCGGCGGGGTGACGCAGCGCCAGCCGTCGGCGACCTTCTCCAGCTGCAGGCCGCTGTCCGGGCGGTTCCACGCCCGGCCGATGGTCTCGAGCGCCTCCCGTACCTCGGCGGTCCCGACCGTCGGATCATCCAGAGCCTCCGCGACCGCGGCCTCGGTGACCGTGCCGCCGGCGGTCATCAGCATGGCTTCGACGGCGGCGATCTGCTCATCCCTCACTGACGGCCGCCTCTCGCTGCAGCAGCTCGGAGACGCTCAGGTTGCGGTCCCCGGGGCGCAGGTAGATCTCCGCGAAGGGCCGGCGTTGCTCGGCGAAGACCCCCCGCAGCCGCACCAGCTCGAGGGTCGCCACGACGACCGCCACGACCTCGTCGGGGTCCGAGCGCGAGTGCAGGTGGCGGAGCAGCGGCATCACGCCCCCGTGCATCACCCGGGTGTAGATGTCCTTCATCTTCTCCTCGACGCTGTAGCGGAGAGGCACGATCTCCAGCGGCGGCGGGTGCGCCGCCTCGAATCGCTGCATGACCTCGAGGTAGGTCCGGGCGAGGAGCCGGAGATCGACGTCCTCCCAGTCGAGCTCCACCTCCTGGGGTGTTTCGATCGGCGCTCGCATCGCCGATGTCCAGAGGCACCGTCGGACCGTGTCGCTGTCGTGGAGGAAGGACGCGAGCTCCTTGACCCGCCGATAGGCGAGCAGCCGCTCCACCAACTCCTCGCGGGGGTCCTCCCCGCCCTCGGCGACCTGCGGCAGGAGCATCTTCGACTTGAGGTGGAGCAGCCACGAGGCCATCCACAGGAACTCCCCCGCGACGTCGAGGTCGAGGTCCTGGATCGCCTGCAGGTGCTCGTTGTACTGGTCGCAGATGCTGAAGATCGGAATGTCGTAGATCGAGACCTCATTCTTGCGAATGAGATGCAGAAGCAGGTCGAGCGGGCCGCTGAACACGGCAAGCTCGACCGCGGGACCGTGGACCTCCTCCACCTGGACGTTCACGGCGGGGAGTATACAGGCAGATCCCCGGCGCGTCGCCACCGCACCCGCCGGAGCGCGGCGAGGGCGATGCTACACTCTCCGCCGCTGAAAAAGACCCGGAGGATGCGCGCGTGGAGTACTGGGACGGACAGATGGGGTTGTTCGAGGAAGCCCCGCACCGGGAGGTCGAGCCGGGCCGCAAGGTGGTCGTCTTCGATCTCGAGACCCGACGTTCGTTCGCCGAGGTCGGCGGGCGCAGTCAGCTGCACCGTCTCGGCCTCTCGGTCGGAGTCGCCTACCGCTACGACACCGAGGAGTTTCTGGTCGTCACCGAGGAGACGGTCGATCGGCTGATCTCACTGCTCCTCGCCGCCGATCTGGTGGTCGGCTACAACATCCGCGGCTTCGACTACGAGGTCCTGCGCGCCTACACCGACGAGGACCTGCACGAGCTGCCGACCTTCGACCTCATGTACGACCTCGAGGAGCGGCTGGGCTTTCGCCCCAAGCTCGAGAGCGTCGCGGTGCCGACGCTCGGGGTGGGCAAGAGCGCCGACGGGCTGCAGGCCCTGGAGTGGTGGCGTCAGGGCGAGATCGACAAGATCGCCGAGTACTGTCGGGAGGACGTTCGGGTGACGCGCGACCTCTACGACTTCGGCAAGCGCAACCGATGGGTTCAGGTGGACCGTTTCGGCGGCAAGCCTCGCAAAGTCGAAGTCTCCTGGTAGGCATCCGTCGCGGAAATCTCAGCTAATCCGAGATATTCGTTTCGCCCCCGACGAGCTCGCGGCAGCGCACCCTGATCGTCTCCAGGTCCGGCACGCCGAGTCGGGGCAGCTCGGCCCAGATCGCTCCTGCCGGGCGCTCGGAGGCGGCCAGCGCCGCCCGAAACTCCCGTCGCGCCTGGTCGCGCCTGCCGAGCTCGGCGAGCGTTCGCCCCAGGAGAAACCGGATCTCCGCGAGCTCCGGCGCCAGATAGCGTGCGGCCCGGAACGCCAACAGGGCGCGCTCCGGCAGACCCGACCGCAGCCATCCGAGCCCTTCCAGGAGGTGCGCGGCGGGGCTTTCGGGGTAGTCGAGCCGGAGCTGCGAGGCCGCGCGCCTGCCGGTTTCCGGTTCGGCCGCGTCGAGCAACGCGAGCATCGCCGCCGCCTGCTCCTCGAATGGGAGCCGCGCCGGCGCCGGAGGGAGAGGCATCGGCGGCCGGTCACTCCCCTCCCCGGCGGCGGCAGGTTCGGCGGCCGGGAGAACGGAGGGGGCATCGGGGCCCGCCGATGGGGAGGCTGGGCGGCTCGGCCATCCGTAACAGAAGCACGTGCCGAGGTCCCGCGGGCGGAGCGCGACCTCGAGGGGCAGCAGGCTCTCGCTCGGACCCAGAAACAGCCATCCCCGCGGGGCCAGGACCCGCTCGACCGAGGCCACCACCCGGCGCTGCACCTCGGCGCTGAAGTAGATGAGCACGTTGCGCAGGAAGATCACGTCGAACGGCGCCTCCGGTAGATCGAGTTGCGGCGCCGCCAGGTTCTGGTGCCGGTAGTGGATGTGCGACCTGATGCGGGGCCGCATCTCGTACAGCTCACCGCGGCGTTCGAAGTGGCGCTCGACCACTTCAGCCGGGACCCCGCCCATCGCCCGGACGCCGTACAGGCCCTGCTCGGCATCGGCGAGCGCCGCGTCGTCCACGTCGGTGGCGAGGATCGACCACTGCCAGCCCGCGAGGAGCGGATGGTCCGCGAGGACGAGGGCTAGGGTCGCCGCCTCCTCGCCGCGGGCGCAGCCGGCGCTCCAGATCCGGAGCCTCCCCGCCGCCCGTCCGGCGACGAACTCGGGCACGATCCTCTGTGCGAGGGCCTCGATCTGCGGCCGGCCGCGGAAGAGCCTGGACTCCTTGACCGTGATGCGGCTCAGCAGGCTTCGCCACTCGTGGCTCTCCGGCTGCGCACGCAGCCGGGCCAGATACCCGTCGATGCCGGCCACGCCGAGCGCCATCGCCCGCTCGCGCGCGAGCGCCGCCAGGGGCTCGAGCCCTCGCGGCGGAATGACGAAGCCGCTCGTGGCTTCGATCTCGCGCGCGAGCTCGAGCACGACGTCTCTCACGCCGCGCCTCCGACCCGCCCCACCAGCGCCACCAGCTCGCGCGCGTCCAGGCCCTGCTTGCTCAGATACGCGTCCGCTCCCGCTTTGAGCCCTTCGAGGCGGTCCGCCGGACGGTCGAGGGTCGAGACCACGATCACCGGCAGGTCGGCGAAACGCGGTTCGGCGCGCAGCGTCCTCGTCAGATCGAGCCCGCTCATGCCGGGCATCTCGATATCGGTCACGATGCAGTCGAACTCGGCGCCGTCGAGCGCGCGCACCGCCTCCTCGGCGGTACCGACGCTGACCACCGCGAACCCGCCGTCCTCGAGCAGACGGCGGAACATCTCCCGCGTCGATTCGGAGTCGTCGACGAGGAGGACGCGCAACGGTTTTCCGGTCCGACTGCCGTCCTCGCGCACTACGGCATCGACGTCGGCGCCCCGCACCAGTTGCCTCGGCGACAGCACCGCCACCGGCCGACCCGAGGCGAGCAGCGCGATCCCCTCGACGCTGCGCGGAGCGCCTGCCGCCGGCGGCATCGGCCGCACGATGACCTCCTCCTCCCCCACCACCTCGTCGGCCACGACCGCGACCACCGTCCCGCCCACCATCATCTCCAGGAGCACGCCGTGCGGACCGGATCGCCCCCCGGGGCCGGAGAGAAAGCTCGGCTCGATGGTCCGCCCCCGCAGGCGGACCACGTACCTCCCGTCGATTTCGTCGACGACGCCCGGATGCACGCGGCGGAAGGCCTGCACCGGAGCCGCCGGCAACGCCAGGAGGTGACCGCCGGCCCGCAGCACGAGCACCCGCTCTCCCCGCCGCGCGACCGGGACCTCGACGGTCACCACGGTGCCCCTGCCCGGCTCCGACTCCAGCCAGACATCGCCTCCGACGGCGCGGACGGCCGCGGCGACCGCATCGAGCCCGATACCGCGACCCGACACCTCGGAGGTCTCGTCACGGGTCGTGAAACCGGGTTGCATCAGCATCTGCAGGGTTTCCGACGGACCCAGCTCCGCGGCGTCCTCGGCCCCCAGCAGCCCGCGTGCGACCGTGGCTGCTGCGACCGCCGCCGGGTCGATGCCGCGGCCGTCGTCGATCACCTGCAAGCGCACCCGGTCGCCCTCGGTGACCGCGCGCAGCTGGATGAGCCCCGCTGCGGGCTTGCCCGCGGCCCTCCGTTCCGCAGGGCGCTCGATGCCGTGGTCGACGGCATTGCGCACCAGGTGCAGAAAGGCCTCGCTGAGGGTGTTGACGATGCGGCGGTCGAGCTCGGCCTCGCCCGCAGCGACGCGCAGCTCCACCTCTTTGCCGAGCGAGTCGGCCAGCTCGCGGGCGTGCCCCGCCAGGGTCCGCATGAAGGGCGCGAGGGATTGCACCTGGAGGCGCAACAGGGTCTCCAGCTGCCGCTCCGAGAGGCGGCTGAAGATCCGCTGCCCGTTCTCGATCTCCAGCGCCGTCTGCCGCAGCGAGGTCGCGAGCGTCGCCAGCACCTGCCTCGGTTCGGGCTCCCCGACTCCGAGCTCGGCCAGGGACGCGAGCCGCAGCACGCGGTCCGCCAGCCCGCCCGCGGCCGCGGCGATCACCCGCAGCCGAGCGCCACGGTCGGCCAGCTCGTCGACGACCGCAGCCCGCACGCGGATCTCGCCCCGCCGCCCTCCGTGCCGTCCGTCCGACGGACCATTCGGGCGCGTCCCCGGGCGCACCGGGGCAGTTCCGGAAGCCGCCGCGGCGTCGCCCAGCTCATCCAGCTGTCGGCCGATCTCGGCGCAGTGCTCGGCGAGCTCGCGCCGCTCGCCGCCGGCGGCCGCCGCGACCGCGTCCTCCGCCTCGTGGCAGACGGCGGACAACTCTCCGAGGCCCATCATCCGGCTCGCGCCCTTGAGGGCGTGCAGCTCGCGCCGCACCGCGACCGCGGCCTCCGGATCGTCGTCAACCCTCCGCACCAGCTCGTTGAGCCGTTCCAGGCGCTCCCCCGCCTCGTCGAGGAAGAGGGGCAGCAGCTCGTCGCGGCGGTCGCTCGTCACCGCCGCTCAGATCTCCGTCCAGTTGCGGAGATTGACGTCGACGCCGAGGGTGCCCGCCATCGCGCCGTCCGCGTCGTGGATCGCCACCGCGATCGTGAAACAGTGGTCCCCGGTGAGCAACGAGCTGTAGATCGGCGTCACCGCCGAGCGCCGGTCGCGCGCCACCGCCTGGAACCAGGGCCGGTCGGCGTAGGACTGACCGGCCGCGATACTGCCGGGAAGCTGCCGCGACCCCACCAGCTCGCGGTTGACCGCGAACGCGACCATGCTCCCCGACGGGTCGACCAGGTAGACCACCTCGAGGAAAGGGTGGTCCTCGAGGAGCGCCGACAGCGATCCCTCCACGGCCTCGAGGTTGCCCGACAGGTCGCGCAGCCGGTCGGTCCAGCGCAGGAGCTGGTTCTTCAGCGAGTGTGGCGAGTCGATGCGGAAGCTCTGGGTCAGGAGCTGGATGGAAAGGGCGAGCTCGTTGAGCTGCTCGGCGGCCTCGGTGTAGCGCCCGAGTCCGTCGGCGATCCGCTGGATGACCTCGCTGACCTCGCGCAGCGCGCTCGCCACCTGGTCCGAGGCGGCCCGCTGCTCTTCGGTGGCCAGGGAGATCTCCCGTGCGGCCTGTGCGGTCTCGGTCAGCGCCGAGCGCAGCTCCGAAATCGCGCTCTGCGCGGTGCGGCTCTGGCGCAGCACCTGCTCCGCCGACTTGCTCCCGTCCTCGGTCGCCAGCGTCACACCGCGGATCGCGGCCGCGAACTCGTCGAGATGATCGCGCACCGAGTCGATCGACTCGCGCGAGCGTTCCGCGAGGCGGCGCACCTCTGCGGCCACCACCGCGAAGCGCTCCCCGTGCTCGCCGGCCGACGCCGCTTCGATGGCCGCGTTGAGGGCCAGGATGTGGGTCTCCTGGGAGATCTCGGTGACCAGGTCGAGCACGCGGAAGATCTCGCGCGAGCGGCGGCCGAGCGTGTCGGCCCGGCTCGCGATGCCCGCCATGTGCCGGCGGACCGCTTCAACCCCCGCCACCGCCGATTCCACCGAGGCCGCGCCCTCGTCGCCCGACGACTGCGAGCGCCCGGCCAGTTGCGCCTGGGCGGCCGAGTTGGAGGCGATCTGGCCGGCGGTCCGGGCCAGCTCCTCGGTGCTGGCGGTGATTTCGATCACCGCAGCGGCCTGCTGATTGGATGCCGTCGCCAGCTCGGAGGACGTCCGCTGCACCGTGCCCGCCGCCCCCGCCACCTCGACCGACGACGACTGGATCTGTTGGATCAGCGCGGCCTGTGCCCGGGCCGCCAGGCCGACCGAATCACGCATGGCATCCGGCAGGACCGCGGTCGGCTCGAGCATCGCCACCAGGTCCCCGTGGCGGAGCTCTTCGAGCGACGAGATCAGCGCCGCGCACTGCTCGTCGTGGCGCTGTTGCAGATCGGCAAGACGTTGCGCCAGCCGGCGCTGCGGAATGTGGACCAGCGCCACGTAGGCCACGGCGACGACCATCGCGACGACCAGAAAGACCCGCACCGGCCACGCCTGGTGCGCCTGGTCGGCGAGTGAGACCATCAACGCCCACGCCGCGAGCGCCAGCACGGCGAGCAGCAGCAGACCCGTCCACGGCCCCAGGAGCCGGAGCCCGCGCGCTTCAGTCATCGTCCCCTCCTCCGCCCTGCCGTCCGTCCGCCAGCAGCAGCGACGTGTCCAGCACCTTGACCGCGCAGTCGCCGAGCTCGACCACGCCCTCGACCAGACGGCGGCCCCGTCCGCCCGACGGCTGGCGGTCGAGGACCTCCACCCGCAGGGCCTCGTCGACGGCGAGGCCGATCGCCGACCACGAGTCGCGGTCGCCGCGGCCGAGAATGACGGTCACCCACTGGCCGCTGAGCGCCGGCCCGCCTTCCGCGAGCGCGTGGAGGTCGAGCACCGCCAGCGGCTCGCCTCCGAATTGTGCCAGGCCGAGCAGCCGCGGGTTCGAGCCGGGCAGAGGGTGACAGGTCAGGCCGCGCACCAGGTGCCGCACCTGTTCGGCGGCGATCCCGTAGCACACGCCCCCGGCCCGAACCAGAAGGAAGCGCTGATCTCGCTGAACCGCCTGCAGTTCCGCCCCCACGGGGATCAGGATATCACTGCGGAGTCACGTCTCCTGCGCCGCCCTCTCCGGCGGCCTCGCCGACCGCCGATGGCTGCGACCAGTCGAGCTCGGAGCCGCGGAGGCTGTGTGGGATCAGGAACACGCCCATCATCACCACCCAGCCGACCACGACCGCCCACCGCGTGCGCCGGCCGCTCAGCGCCACGACCGTCGCCGGAAGCCAGGCGAGAAAGGCCCACAGGGTCTTGTTGTCGGTGAGGTCGGTGCCCAGCGGCCAGCCGGTCCAGTAGGCGCCGAAGGCGAACTTCTGCACCACGGGCCCGAGCACCAGGCCGCCGAAGATCAGCAGCCCCATGGCGACGAGGACGAGCCCCCTCGCTGTGGGCGCACCTCGCCTGAGGACCTCGAGCAGGGCGCGCGTCGAGACCAGCATGCTCCCGAAGATCAGGATGATGTGCGGCACCAGGACGGCCGCCGGCACCGGGTCGCGGAAGCGCGCCACCACCGGCTCGCCCGCGGGCAGCACTCGCTCGTGGCCTGCGCCCGCGAGCCGCACGACGTACTCGACCTTGCCGGCCGCGGGTTGGCGTGGGATCTCGGCTCGAAAGCTGCCGTCCTCCGTTCCGAACATGGGCAGGCGCCGATACGGCTCGTCGGTGGGATAGCGGCGCCACTCGAGGACCGCGGCGTCGGTCCCCGGCAGCCTCGGCACCGAGATCACGAGGGAGTCCCGGCCCTGGCTGGAGCGCGGCAGCCGGTAACGTATCTCGCTGCTGTCGGCCAGTTGCAGCACTCCTCGCAGGGGGTAGCTCGGGCCGGTCATCCGCTGGAACACGGCCAGCATGACGGTGACGGCGAACGCCGCCACCCACAGCACCACCGACACCCAGCGGGACGACGCGGTCGCCATCGCCGCTCAGGCCTTGGAGACGGCCTTCGCCACCATCTCCTCAATGGTCCCCGGCTCGACCTCCTCGAGCTCGTATGTCACGTCGGCAATGGGCTTGTTGACCTTGAGGATCCGCGACAGTTGGATCGGGGTCCCCTCGACCACCACGTCGGCCGGCGTCGAGTTGATGGTCTCCTCGAGCTCCCGCACCTGGGCGTCGCCGTAGCCCATCGCAGGCAGGATCTTGGCCGCGTTGGGGTACTTCTCGTACGTCTCCTTGATGCTGCCCACGGCATAGGGACGGGCGTCGACGATCTCGGCCGCGCCTGCGTTCTTGGCCGCGAACCAGCCGGCGCCGTAACTCATGCCGCCGTGAGTGAGGGTCGGCCCGTCCTCGACGACCAGCGCCTTCTTGCCGGCGATCAGCTCGGGCTGCGAGACGGTGATCAGCGAGCGGCACTTGATGACCCGCGCGCCGGGGTTGGCGGTGCGGCAGGTGTCGAGAACCTGCTCGACCTTGACCGGGTCGGCGGTGTCGACCTTGTTGACGATCAGCAGGTCGGCCATGCGGAGGTTCGTCTCGCCGGGGTAGTAGCTCAGCTCGTGGCCGGCGCGGTGGGGGTCCACGAGCGTGATGTGGAGGTCGGGGCGGTAGAAGGGGGTGTCGTTGTTGCCGCCGTCCCAGAGGATGACCTCGGCCTCCTTCTCGGCCTCGCGGACGATCTTCTCGTAGTCTACGCCCGCGTAGACGACGAAGCCGTTGTCGATGTGGGGCTCGTACTCCTCGCGCTCCTCGATGGTGCACTGGTGGCGGTCGAGGTCCTCGTAGTTCTCGAACCGCTGGCAGGCCTGCTTCGCGAGGTCGCCGTAGGGCATGGGGTGGCGGATCGCGACCACCTTCTTGCCCATCGCCTTGAGCAGCCGGGAGACGTAGCGCGTGGTCTGCGACTTGCCGACGCCGGTGCGCACCGCGGTCACGGCGATCACCGGCAGGCTCGACTCGATCATGGTCCTGGTCGCCGAGCACACGCCGAAGTGCGCGCCCCATGCGATCACCTGGCTGGCGATGTTCATGACATAGGTGTGCGGCACGTCGGAGTAGCTGAACCACACCTCATCCACGTGGTGCTCCCGGACCAGCGATTCGAGGTCCGACTCGGGATGGATCGGGATGCCGTCGGGGTAGAGCGAGCCCGCGAGCTCCGCCGGGTAGGTGCGGCCCTCGATGTCCGGAATCTGGGTGGCCGTGAACGCGACGACCTCGTAGGCCTCGTTGTCGCGGTACAGGCAGTTGAAATTGTGGAAGTCGCGGCCGGCCGCGCCCATGATGACGACCTTCGTCCGAGCCATGATTGTCCTCCAGGGGTGTCCACCGCTGGGGCGCCCCGCCCCGGTGGATGCGCCGCCGGGTAAAGCTGAACCGGCGGCGGGGGGCATTCTACCACCCACCCGGACCGAGTTAGGAATGAGGAATGAGGAATTAGGAAATCCCGACCTTCCCCCCGGAGGACGTGCATGTGGTCCGCAACTTTCGCAGACAGAACCGTTCAACGTGTCGCAAGAGACGGTGGGCTCTGGTCTACGTCCTCGAGGCGCATCGAGCCGGATAAGAACATCCGATCCGACGAACCTGGACTCCCTGGCGGGGGTGGGAGGCATTCCTCATTCCTCATTCCTCATTCTGAATTCGGCGCGCTACTCCCACTCGATGGTGCCGGGCGGCTTCGACGTGACGTCGTAGACCACGCGGTTGATGCCCTTGACCTCGTTGACGACGCGGCGGGCGATGCGGTCGAGAACCTCGGGCGGGAAGCGGTACCAGTCGGCGGTCATGAAGTCGCTGGTCGTCACCGCCCGCACCGCGAGCACGTTCTCGTAGGTCCGCGAGTCGCCCATCACGCCGACGCTCTTGACCGGCAGCAGCACGCACAGGGCCTGCGAGATGTCGTCGTAGAGGCCGGCCGCACGGATCTCCTCGACGACGATCGCATCGGCCTCCTGCAGGGTCCTGACGCGGGCGCGGTCGACGGCGCCGAGGACTCGGACCGCAAGGCCGGGGCCCGGGAAGGGGTGGCGCCACACGAAGTCCTGCGGCAGGCCGAGCTCCTCCCCCACCCGGCGTACCTCGTCCTTGAAGAGGTCGCGCAGCGGCTCCACGAGCTCGAGGCCGAGGCGCTCCGGCAGCCCGCCCACGTTGTGGTGGGTCTTGATCACCGCCGCGGTGCCTCGCACCCCGGACGACTCGATGACGTCGGGGTAGAGCGTTCCCTGCGCGAGGAAGCGGGCGTCCGGGTGGCGCGCCGCTTCGGCCTCGAAGATCTCCACGAACTCGCGGCCGATGATGCGCCGCTTGGCCTCGGGGTCGTCGACTCCTTCGAGCGCGGCGAAGAAGCGCTCGCTGCCGTCGATCCGGTCGAGCTGCAGACCGAACTCTGCGAACCTCCGTTCGACCCGGTCGCCCTCGTCTTTGCGCAGCAGGCCGGTGTCGACGAAGATCGGCAGCAGGCGCTCGCCGATCGCCTCCCGCAGGAGCATCGCCGTCACCGACGAGTCGACCCCGCCGGACACGCCGCAGATCACCCGCCCCTCGCCGAGCCGCGCCGCCAGCTGCGCCACGAGCTCCTGCCGGATCACCGACGGGCTCCAGTCGCGGCGCGCCCCCGCGAGCTCGATGAAGCTCTCCAGCACCCGCATGCCGTGCGGGGTGTGCCGGACCTCGGGGTGGAACTGCAGCCCGAGAAAGCGCCGCTGCGGGTCGAAGACCGCGGCGGCCTCCGTGGTCGGGGTGCGCGCCAGGACCTCGAAGCCGGGCGGGACCCGCACCACGAGGTCGCCGTGGCTCATCCACACCGGCTGGCGGCGCGGCGTGCCGCCGAACACCGGTCCTTCCGCCACCACCTCGAGCTCGGCGAAGCCGTACTCGCGGCGGCTCGACGAGCGCACCTCGCCGCCGAGGTCGCGGGCCATGAGGTGGAGGCCGTAGCAGATGCCGAGCACCGGCACGTCGAGCTCGAAGACCTTGGGGCTGACCTGCAGCGCGCCGGCCTCGAAGACGCTCGCAGGCCCCCCGGAGAGCACCACCGCGATCGGTGCCGCCGCCTCGATCCGGGCGGCCTCGAGATCGCCGCGCTCGACCACTGTTTTGACTCCGAGCTCGCGCAGGCGGCGCGCGATCAGCTGCGTGTACTGCGAACCGAAGTCGAGGATGAGGATGACCTGGTGCTGCATCAGTGCTCCCCGCGGCGGAGGATAGCAGACGGGGGAAATTCGAAATTCGGAATTCGGAATTAGGAATTCGGAATGCCGCCCGCCCGCCCATTTCGGATTTCGGATTTCGAATTTCGGATTTCCGCCCACCCACGGCGAGTTACCCGGTGGAGGTTCATTCCGCAAGCGGCGGGGGCAGGAGTAACGGCAGTCTCAGTGGCAGGAGCAGAGGCAGCCACAGTGGCAGGACGCAGTTGCAGCGGCAGTGGACAGTGACAGTGGCCATGGCGCGGTCGCACCGCCTGCACTCTGCCCGTTCGTTGCCGTTAGCCGCCGCGGTCGCTGTCCTCTGACACTGAAGCTGGCACTGAAACTGCCACTGAGACTGTCACTGCCATCTGCCACTGTCACTGGGCCTGAATCCGGGCACGGTCAGGGGCACGGAATCCGGATGCGCCTGATTCCGGAATCTCCGACGTGCCTGAAACGCTCTCCAACTGTCGCTCGTCGTTACTGGACTCGGCTTTCCTGCTGTGCGACCATGAAAACAGGGCGGAGTTCGGGCAAAGGAACAGCATGAAGAACTGGCTCCGCCGTATCACCCCCGACCTCTTCCTCGCCGCCGTGGTCGCACTGCTGCTGACCTTCGCCCTCAACGCCCTGGACGCCGTCGAGGACGAACGGATCGCCGACGAGGTCCGGGCGGTGGCTCACGACGGGCTCACCATCGACGAGCGCATCACCGCGCTGGAGCGCTCGATCTGGCGCTCGACCCTCCTCCACCTGCCGCTGCTGGCGGTCGCGGCCTCGATCGCCATCGGGCTGGCCTGCCGGCTGCGCCGCTGGGCCTGGCTCTTCGCCATCTTCGCCGTGATACCGAACCTGCTCATGGGCGTCAGCTTCTTCATCGACGTGCCGCTGCTGGGATCGACCGTGCTCGCGACCTACGTCGTCCTCTCGGCGGCGGTCGCCACCAGCACGGTCGCGATGCGACGGCGCGCGTTGCAGCCGGCGGCGCAGAGATCGTGAGCTTTCCGCTCAGCGCCCCTGCGCGGCCCGGCCCGTCGCGTCATTCCCAACATCGGTCTCGAGAAAGGTCACCGAGTCGGTGCGCGCGACCTCATCCCGCAGGCCGAC
Source organism: Chondromyces sp. (assembly GCA_035466375.1). GTDB lineage: Bacteria > Acidobacteriota > Thermoanaerobaculia > Thermoanaerobaculales > Sulfomarinibacteraceae > Sulfomarinibacter. Next base: position 9,064 of record DATIVB010000056.1, on the reverse strand, counting down.
CGCGATCCGCTGCCTGCCTGAGCGCACCGCCAGCTGCATGGTGAAACCGGCCGTCTGGCTGAGCGCCGCCGCCAGCGACGCGTTCGGAATCGCGAGCGGGAACTCGCGGCGGGAAGGCGGCGAGAGGCCACCCTGCCGGTCGCGCACCGTGAGCGAGATCGACACCCGGCCCTGGTGCTCGTTTTCCGCGGGAATCAGCACGAGCTGCCCGATGGGAACCGTGATGATCACCGGCACCACGAAGGACCCGTCGTCCCGGGCCGCGATTTCGCCGTTGACCGCCACCGAGATGCCGAGCGGGTTGTCGGCCACCCCGTGGACGGCCGCCGCCAGGGTGCGGTCGGTGATCCTCTCGTCCAGGGGGACGTCCCGGTAGCCTTCGCGGTGGCGGACCTTGACGCCGTCCCGGTGCACCTTGACCTCGAGCCGGTGGTAGGTGCCATCACCCACGTGGTGCGGCTCGAAGGCCAGCGAGTAGTAGCTCGCGAGCTCGGTCGAGACCTCGTCGAGCTGTTCGGAAAGCCCCGGCGAGTTCACCAGGTAGCGGCCGCCGGTGACGCCGGCCATGTTGGCCAACAGGACCTCCGCGCTCAACGCCTGATCGACCGCGAGGCCCCCCTCGTCCATGAACTTCGACTCGGCCGACCTCGCGAAGCCGCTCCCGGCCCCGAGCGTCGACAGGGTGTAGAAGCTCACGCGATGTCCGTTGGCGAACTGCGCGAGCTCGGCGAACTCCCGGGTGAGGTCGTTGCGGGAGGCCTGCGTGAAAGCCCGCTGCGCGTCGATGCGGAACTCGGGCACCTGGCCGAACACCTGCGACCAAGTGCGGTACAGCATCTCGCCGGGCCGCGCCTCGACCCCGTCGGTCACCAGGATGAGCGCCTTGCGGCCGCTGAGCCCGGAGAGCGACCGGACCAACCGCTTCTGGTTCTCGATGCTGGTCCGCGTCCGGTGGACCGTCTGGTCGACGTAGCTGCCGATGGACTGCCAGGTGCTGCGGCCGGACTGCTCGAGGATGAGGAGCGCATCGTCGCCGCTGACCGCCGCCATCGACATGGCATTCTCGATCTCCCGCAGAAGCATCGTCTCGTCGATCTGGCGCGACAGTGAGGCGGCCTCCCTGACCGATTCCAGGGCCGCCGCCACCTCGTCGGTCTCTTCGGTGAATGGCTGCTCGACGTGGATCCGGCCGTCGTAGCGGACCAGCATGATCTTGAGGTCGGGCGGCAGCTCCGAGGCGAGAAATGTCCGCAGATGCTCGATCGCGGCCTGCCGCCGGCCGCGGTTGAGGTTGGTGTCGTCGAAGTAGATCACGAGGTAGAGGTCCTGCCCCGGCGCGCTCCCGGCCTCCTCGAACGCGGCCTCGGGGACGCTTTCCGCGTCGTCCTGTGCGGCGCCCCCGGAGGCGTAGAAGTGCGAGATCTCGACCGGCCGACCGTCCTCGAAGATCTCGAAGTCTTCGACCGTGAGCCCGGGCATCGGGCGGCCGTCCCGCCCGCTCACGTACACCTCGACGCTGACCAAAGGCACCTCCAGGGGCGCGAAGAAGGTGGCCTGCGGAAGCTCGGCCTCCTGAGCCGCGACGGCGGATGCCGCCAGACCGGCCGCCAGGGCGGCGAGCAAGATTCTCCGAGCTGTCATCCGCGATCCTCCTTGCCCCGCAGTCGGCGCCGGCGAAGGCGGCGCCTTGCGCGGTGCTCCCGGTTCCTCAAACGTGCGTACGGATTCCAAACCCGATGGTTCCCAAACCCGCGCTCACACCGAGTTTCGCACATCGTGCGCGGCAGCGGCGGCAGCCGCCGCCGCGCGGCCCCGATTTGACCTGATTCCGCGACGAAGCTAGGATCCGAGCTGGAGCAACACCGAGCCAAGGGATCATTTGTGGGCGATCAGTTCCTGCCGGTCCTCATCACGCTGTCGGCCGCCGCCGCGTTCGCGGTGGTCCTGCTCGGCACTGCCGCCCTCCTCGGCACCCGGACCCGGACCCGACAGCGCTCGGCCAGCCAGGGCGATCCCTACGAGTCGGGCGTGCCCCTGCTCGACCGCGCCCGCAAGCGAATCTCGGTCAAGTTCTACCTCGTGGCCCTGGTGTTCGTCGTCCTCGACGTGGAGGTCGCCTTCCTCTACCCGTGGGCCGTCACCTACCGCGAGGCGCTCTCCGGCGGCTCGCTGATCGCGCTGTGGGACATGCTGGCCTTCCTCGTGCTCCTCGCCCTGGTGTACCTGTACCTCTGGCGCAAGGGCATCTTCGACTGGGGCCGGCGGGAGCTGCCGAGCCCGGGCGAGGGGCAAGGTCGATGACCGCGCCCGCGACGCCTCCACTCGAGGTCGCGTCCGCGCAAGAGATCGCCGAGGTCCGCTTCGACCGCGCGATGGAGGAAGCCATCGCGGCCGCCGCCCGCCGCTACCCCGATCCGGACGCCGCGCTGCTGCCGGTGCTGTGGCTGTGCCAGGAGCGTTGGGGCTGGATCTCTGGGGGCGTCATGCGCGCGGTCGCGGACCGCCTCGGGCTGTCGCCCTCCTTCGTCGAGGGTGTGGTCAGCTTCTACACCATGTACCGGCGCCGTCCGCCCGGCCGCTACCTGATCCAGGTCTGCACCACGCTGTCGTGCCAGCTCTGCGGCGCCGCCGATGTCGTCGAGCACCTCAAGCAGCGCCTGGGGATCGACTTCGGCGCCACCACCCCGGACGGCAACTTCACCCTCGTCGACGTGCAGTGCCTCGGGGCCTGCGGCGAGGCACCGGTCGTCCAGGTCAACGACGACTATTACACCGGACTCAGCGTCGGCGAGGTCGACGAGCTCCTCGACCGGCTGGCGGGTCCGTGAGCGAGCCCATCCTCCTCAGGGCCCGCGGTACGGCAGACTCCCGAAGCCTCGCCTCGTACCTCGGGCGAGGCGGCTACCGTGCCCTCGACAAGGCGCTCGCGATGACCCCCGAGGCGGTCATCGCCGAGGTTGCGGCGTCGGGCCTGCGCGGCCGCGGTGGGGCCGGGTTCCCGGCCGGCGTCAAATGGGGTTTCGTGCCCCGCGACGCCGCCGGACCGCGCTACCTGATCTGCAACGCCGACGAGTCCGAGCCCGGGACCTTCAAGGACCGCGAGTTGATCCTGGTCGACCCGCACATGGTGCTCGAAGGGATCGCCATCGCGGCCTGGGCCATCGGCTGCCGCACCGCGTACATCTACATCCGCGGCGAGTTCGTGCGCGAAACCGCCATCCTCGAGCGGGCGATCGACGAGGCGCTTCGGGCCAACCGACTCGGGCAGAAGGTCCTCGGCCACGACTACGACCTCGAGATCCACCTCCACCGCGGGGCGGGCGCCTACATCTGCGGCGAGGAGACGGCGCTGATCGAGTCCCTCGAGGGCAAGCGGGGGCTGCCCCGCCTCAAACCGCCGTTCCCGGCCGTGGTCGGCGTATTCGGCCGCCCGACGGTGGTCAACAACGTCGAGACGCTGGCCTGCGTGCCGCACATCATCGAGCGCGGGGCGGCGTGGTTCGCGGGCATCGGCACCGAGCGCAGCACGGGTACCAAGCTGTTCTGCGTCTCCGGCCACGTCGAGCGCCCCGGGGTCTACGAGGAGCCGATGGGTCTGAGCTTCCGCGAGCTCATCGAGGACCGCTGCGGGGGGGTGCGGGGCGGCCGCCGCCTCAAGGCCTTCATTCCCGGCGGCTCGTCGGCGCCGGTCCTGCCCGCCTCGAAGGTCGACACCGCCGCGGATTTCGACGCCGTGGCTTCGGCCGGCTCGATGCTCGGCTCGGGCGGGGTCATCGTCATGGACGAGACCGTCGACATGGTGTGGGCGCTCGAGAACCTCCTCGTCTTCTACGCCCACGAGTCCTGCGGCCAGTGCACGCCGTGTCGCGAAGGCTCGGACTGGGCGCTCGACGTGGTGCGCAGAATCCGCAGCGGCCACGGCCGTCCGCAGGACCTCGAGACCCTGCACCGGATCGCGCGCTTCGCCAGCCAGGGCATGACCATCTGCCCTCTCGGCGACGCCTTCTGTGGGCCCATCGCGAGTTTTCTCGAGCACTTCGGGGACGAGTTCGAGACCGCCATCGCCGCTGCGACGCCGCTGCCGCCGCACCACCTGCCGGTGCTGCCTCTCGGCTCCGACCGGAAGCCTCTCGATGCGGACGGAAGCCCGCCATGATCTCGCTCACCATCGACGGCACCGAGGTCACGGTCGCCGAGGGCTCGAACCTCGTCGAGGCGGCGCGCAAGATCGGGGTCGAGATCCCGACCTACTGCTACCACCCGGGCCTCAGCGTGGTCGGGCAGTGCCGGATCTGTTTCGTCGAGGTCGAGGGTTTACCGCGGCTGGTGACCGCCTGCTCGACGCCGGCCAAAGAGGACATGGTGGTGCAGACCGCGTCGGAGAGGGTACGCGAGGCGCGGGCGGCGGTGATGGAGTTTCTGCTCGAGAACCACCCCCTCGACTGCCCCGTGTGCGACCAGGCCGGCGAGTGCGGCCTCCAGGACTACTCGGTCGAGCACGGCCTCGACACCACCCACATGGTCGACACGCGCCGCACGTACCCCGGGTACGAGAGGCGGCTCATCGGGCCGCACGTCGTGCAGAACCAGAACCGCTGCATTCACTGCACGCGCTGCGTCCGTTTCACGACCGAGATCGCCGAGACCGCCGACCTGACCATGAAGTCGCGCGGCAACCACTCCTACATCGACACCTTCGACGGGCAGCCCTTCGACAACCCGTGGTCGGCGTGCGCCGCCGACGTGTGCCCGGTCGGCGCGCTGACCGTGAAGGAGTTCCGCTTCCGGGCCCGCGTCTGGCACCTCGAGGAGGCGCCCGGCCTGTGCCCCGGTTGCAGCGTCGGCTGCAACATCCATCTCGGACACCTCGACGGGGTCGTGCACCGTTTCGTGCCCCGTGCCAACCACGAGGTCAACGGCTGGTGGATGTGCGATCACGGCCGCTTCCTGGCCGAAGGCCTGAACCGCCGCGAGGTCGACCGGCCTCTGCTGCGCAGCGGCGGCGGGGAGCGGCCTCTGAGTTGGGCGGAGGCGCTCTCGTGGCTCGCCGATGTGCTCCGCAACGCCCGCCGGCCCCTGGTCGTGGCCTCCGCCAACCACAGCAACGAGACCCTGTTCGCGGTCAGGCGCTGCCTCGCCGAAGGCGCCCGCATGGAGGTGATCGTCCCCCGCCACTGCGGCGCGGGGCACAAGGTGAAGAACGGGCGCGGCGAGTGGGTGGCGAGCATCGACGCCCACCCCAACACCACCGGCGCGCGCATCCTCGGGCTGGCGGTGGTGGACGCCGCGACCCTGGAGTCCTACCTCCGCGACGGCGACGGCCCAGTGCTCGTGCTCGACGCCGACGCCCACCCCTGGCTCGCCGGCGAGGCGGCCGCGGCGGCGGTCGCCGGGCGCACGGTAGCGGTCGCGGCTCGCATCCGCACGCCCCTCTCCGATGCGGCGGCCCTGGTCCTGCCGGCCGCCTCGTGGGCCCAGTCCGAGGGCAGCTTCACCTCCTCGACCGGGCTCGTGCAGCACGCCCGTCGAGCTGTCGCCGCCGGCGCCCACGCCCGCGAGCCCTGGGAGCTGGTGGAGCGCCTGCGCTTCGCGCTCGGCCTCGCGCCGGAGCGCGAGATCTCGGCGCGCCTGCTGTTCGCGGAGATGGCCGTCGAGACCCCCGCCTTCTCGGGCATGACCTGGGGCCGGCTGGCGGCCGGCGCCGCCCTGCCCGTCCACGGTGAGGTGCCGGATGTGGACTGACCTCGCCGTCATCGGCATCAAGCTCGGCTTCGGCTTCGCCGTGCTCCTGACGGCCGTGCCGCTCATGGTGTGGGTGGAGCGCCGGGGATCGGCCCTGATCCAGGACCGCCTCGGTCCCAACCGCGTCGGCCCGGCGGGCCTGCTGCAGCCGATCGTCGACGTGGTCAAGCTCATCACCAAGGAGAACTTCATCCCACGCCGGGCGCAGGCTGCGCTCTACCTGCTGGCTCCTCTGTTCGCGATCGTCATCGCCCTCAGCACCTTCATCGCGGTGCCGATCGCACCCGATCCCGGCCTCACGGTCTTCGGCCACCCGGTCGGCGGCTTCATGGTGGCGCCCGACCTCAACATCGGCATCCTCTACATCTTCGCGATCGCCTCCCTCGGCGTGTACCCGCTGGTGCTCGCGGGCTGGGCCTCGGCCAACAAGTACTCCCTCTACGGCGGCCTCCGCGCCTCGGCGCAGGCGATCTCGTACGAGCTCGCCATGACTCTCGCGGTCATCGGCGTGCTGATGAGCGCCGGCTCCCTGCACCTTCAGGACGTCGTCGTCGCGCAGGCCGGCACCTGGTACGGGTATCTGCCGCACTGGAACGTGTTCCTGCAGCCGGTCGGCGCCCTGATCTTCATCGTCGCGGTGTTCGCCGAGACCAACCGCCTGCCCTTCGACCTCCCCGAGGCCGAGGCCGAGCTCGTGGCCGGCTACCACACCGAGTACTCGTCGTTGTCCTTCGCCGCCTTCTACATGAGCGAGTACCTGCACATGACGGTCTCGGCGGCGCTGATCACCATTCTCTTCTTCGGCGGCTGGAACCTGCCGTGGCTGAACGTGCCCCTGCCGGGCTGGCCCGGCGCCCTGCTCGGGATGGCGGTGTTCGGCCTCAAAGTGGCGGCCTTCCTGTGGTTCTTCGTGTGGGTGCGCTGGACGCTGCCGCGCTTCCGCTTCGATCAGTTGATGGCGCTCGGGTGGAAGGTGATGATGCCGCTGGCGGTGCTCAACTTTCTGTGGGTCGGGGTCGCCCTCGCCCTCGGGTACATGTAGGAGGTGCGGTGGCGGCATGGGTCTTTCTCGCGGCGGCGGCCATCGCGGTGGTCTTCGCGCTGCTCGCGGTGGTGGTCCGCAACCCGATGCTCAACGTCCTGTCGCTGGTGGTCGTGTTCTTCGCCATGGCCGCCATCTTCGCCATCCTCGGCATGGACTTCCTGGCCGCGGTGCAGGTCATCGTCTACTCCGGCGCCATCCTCGTCCTCTTCCTGTTCGTGATCATGCTGCTCGACATCCGGCGCCTGCCCCGGATCGGCTCCCGCCGCCCCCTGCAGTCGCTCCTCGGATCGCTGCTCGCCGCGGCCGCGGGCAGCCTGGTGCTGGTGGTGGCCGGGCTCCTGCCGCTGCAGTGGGGCGCCGTGCTGCCCGGCGCGGCCGAGACCGGGACCGCGGCCGTCGTGGGGCGGGCCCTGATCTCGACCCACCTCTTCGCCTTCGAGTTCATCACCCTGCTGCTCGCGGCCGCCATCGTCGGCGCCGTCTACCTCGGGAAGAAGGACCTGCGGTGAGCGGCCCGGAGCTGGTCCCGGTTCCCTTCAGCTGGCCACTGGCCCTGTCGGCGGTGCTGTTCGCGATCGGGATCCTCGGGGTGCTGCTGCGGCGCAACGCCATCGCCATCTTCCTCTCCCTCGAGATCATGCTCAACTCCGCGAACCTCGCCTTCGCGGCCTTCGCCTACCGCTTCGCGGCCGCCCACGCGACCGCGGCGGCCGCCATCGACGGCCAGGTGTTCGTGTTCTTCGTCATCGCCGTCGCCGCCGCCGAGGCGGCGGTCGGACTCGCGCTGTTCATCGCCCTCCACCGGCTCAAGGAAACCATCGATGTGGACCACTTCAACCTGCTCCGCTGGTAGGAGCCGCTGATGCTCGACCTGCTGTGGCTGATTCCGCTGCTGTGCCTCGCGGGCGCGCTCGCCAACCTCGTCCTGGGGGTTCTGAGGGCGCCGAAAGCGGTGGTGACGGCGGTCGGAGTCGGCTCGGTCGGTGCGGCCACCGGCCTCGCCTACGCGGTGCTGTGGGCCTACCTCCAGCAGCCGCTGGATGTGGTCGTCAGACCGTACTTCACCTGGATCTCGGCCGGCAGCATCACCATCGACGCCTCGCTGCAGCTCGACCCGCTGTCGGCGATCATGGTCGCTTTCGTGACCCTGGTGGGCTTCCTGATCCACCTCTATTCGGTCGGCTACATGCACGGCGAGAGCAACGCCGGCTACGGGCGCTACTTCGCCTACCTCAACCTCTTCATGTTCGCCATGCTGCTGCTGGTGCTCGGCTCCAACCTGGTGGTCCTCTTCGTCGGTTGGGAGGGCGTCGGCCTGTGCTCCTATCTGCTCATCGGGTACTACTACCAGAAGAGCTGGTGCGCAGCTGCCGGCAGCAAGGCGTTCATCGTCAACCGCATCGGCGACCTCGGCTTCCTGCTCGCGATCTTCGCCACCCTGGCGGTCTTCGGCAGCGCGGAGTTCGAGCGCGTGTTCTCCGCCGCGGCAGCCGACCCGGCACGATTCGCCCCCGCAGCCACCGTGATCGCCCTGCTGCTGTTCGTGGGCGCGATCGGCAAGTCGGCCCAGGTCCCGCTGTACGTCTGGCTGCCCGACGCCATGGCCGGCCCGACGCCGGTGTCCGCCCTGATTCACGCCGCGACCATGGTCACCGCCGGCGTCTACATGGTGGTGCGCGCCAACGTCCTGTTCCGGCTCAGCCCGACCGCGATGCTGGTGGTGGCGGCCGTCGGCGGCTTCACGGCGATCTTCGCCGCCACCATCGGCCTGGTCCAGAACGACATCAAGAAGGTCCTCGCCTACTCCACGGTCTCCCAGCTCGGCTACATGTTCCTCGCCGCCGGCGTCGGCGCTTTCGTCGCCGCGGTCTTCCACGTGCTCATGCACGCCTTCTTCAAGGCCTGCCTCTTTCTCGGCTCGGGCTCGGTGATCCACGCCCTGGACGGCGAACAGGACATGCGCGCCATGGGCGGCCTCGCACGACGCATGCCGACCACCTACTGGACCTTCTTCGCGGCGACCCTCGCTATCGCCGGGATCCCGTTCTTTTCCGGCTTCTTCTCCAAGGACGAGATCCTGGCGCGGACCTGGGCCGCCGGCGCCGGAAACCTCAACGGCTTCGGCACCGTCTACACCGTTCTCTGGACTCTGGGTCTCATCGCCGCCCTACTGACCGCCTTCTAGAAGCTCCGCGCCCTCTATCTGACCTTGCACGGCGAGTACCGCGGCGACGCAGAAAAAGAAAAGCACGTTCACGAGTCTCCGCGGTCCTTGAC
>DATIVB010000055.1:0-2063 GCA_035466375.1 Chondromyces sp. | reverse complement strand
GCTCGGCGCCGGCGATCCCCTCGTTCTCGGTCCGGCGACCCTCGAGCAGGCGGCGCTGCAGCTGCCGCCCGGCCAACGGGCGCTGCTCGAGCGCACCGCCGCCCGCATCGAGGACTTCGCCCTCGCCCAGCGCGCCGCCCTACAGCCGGTGACGCTTCCGGTGCCTGGCGGCGAGGCCGGACACCAGGTGATGGCGGTGGAGCGCGCCGGCTGCTATGCCCCGGGAGGCCGCTACCCGCTGCCCTCGTCGGTCCTGATGACCGCCGTCACCGCGCGCGCGGCCGGCGTGGGTGAGGTCTGGGTGGCCTCGCCGCGCCCCGCGCCGATCACCCTCGCCGCCGCCGCCGTGGCCGGCGCCGACGGGTTGCTGGCGGTGGGCGGCGCCCACGCCGTCGCCGCCCTCGCCTCCGGCATCGGCGGCCCCCCGCCCTGCGACGTGGTGGTGGGGCCCGGCAACCGCTGGGTCACCGCCGCCAAGAAGCTGGTCGCGGGCGACGTCGGGATCGACATGCTGGCGGGCCCCTCCGAGCTGGTGGTGCTGGCCGACCGCAGCGCCGACCCCGAGCTGGTGGCGGCCGATCTGCTGGCCCAGGCCGAGCACGACCCCGACGCACTGCCGATCCTGGTAGCGACCGACGCCGGCCTCGCCGACGCGGTCGACGCCGCCCTCGCCCGCCAGCTCGACGGCCTGCCGACCCGCGACACCGCCGCCGCGGCCCTCGCCAACGGCTTCGCGGTGGTGGTGGACGGCCTCGACGAGGCGGTGGCGGTGTGCGACCGCCTCGCCCCCGAGCACCTGCAGGTCCTGACCGAGGACGCCGACGGGGTCGCCGCGCGCCTCGCGCACTGGGGCGGCCTCTTCATCGGCGCCGGCAGTGCCGAGGTCTTCGGCGACTACGGCATCGGCCCCAACCACACCCTGCCCACCGGCGGCGTCGCGCGCTTCAAGGGGGGCTTGAGCGTGCTCGACTTCCTGCGCGTGCGCACCTGGCTGCGGATGGAGGGGCCGGCCGACGGCGCCGTGCTCTCAGACGCCGCAGCCCTCGCCCGCCTCGAGGGCCTCGAGGCCCACGCCCGCGCCGCCGAGCGGCGCCTTCCCGACCGCGAGCGGACCTGAGCCCGCGCGATCCGGGCTGCTGATCTCCGCGACGGTACGGCATCGCACGGCCCACATTGACCGGCACCGCGTCGAGATGTGTCAGATTTTTGTCACAATTTGACGTCCTGGAATTCTAGATAATATATAGAAATTATCCGAGTGCAGCCGATGACGGCTGACGACACTCGGGAGGTTCACCATGCGTAAGTTCCTTTTCGCCCTTGTTCTCGTCGCCGCCGCGGCGGCTCCGCAGGCTGCGGAAGCCCAAGCCACCGCGCGCGTCATCCACGCGATCTCCGGCGAGGCCCTCGGGCTCGACCCCGAGCTGCCGGTGGATATCAGGGTCAACGGTTCCCTCTTTCTGACCGACGTCCGATTCCTCGACTTCACGGATCCGGTGGAGCTGCCGGCCGGCGACTATGACATCACCATCCACCTCGCCGGCTCGGACCCATTCGCCACGCCGCCGGTGCTGCGGCTGGAGACTGCGCTTCAGAACGGTGACGACGTGCACCTGATCGCGCACTTCACGCCCGGTCCCGGGATCGCGCTCAGCGCCTTCGCCAACAATGATGCCCCGGCGATCGCCGAGCCGCTGTCGACCCGCATCTCGACCCGCGACCTCCGCCTGACCGTCCGCCACGCCGCCGACTTCGGCCGGGTGGCGATCAACCGCCTGGTGCCCTTCCTCGAGCCCACGCTGGCCAACGGCGAGGGTCTGTCGCTCGAGCTCGATGAGGCGCGCTACCGCTTCTGGCTGTCGAGGGCCGGCGCCCCGCGCCCGCTCGGCTTCGAGCCCACCGCCATCGTCGACCTCGAGGCCGGCCTGCACTACTTCGTCTACGCGGTCGGCTCCCCCGCCGACGGCTCGTTCCAGCTGCTGGTGATCGCGGACCCGCTCGGCTGAGCGGTCCACCAACCGGATCGTGCGAGGGCCCGGGGAGAACCCGGGCCCTTTTGTATC
>DATIVB010000054.1:0-5015 GCA_035466375.1 Chondromyces sp. | reverse complement strand
CCGTGCCGCCGCCCGAGTCAATGCCGGCCAGCGACCTCGAGCCACCGCTGGTGCGCGTGCTGCTCGAGCGTTCCCCGTCGAGCGTCGAGCTGCCGCAACCCGGACGCGCCTATCGGGTCACCACCGATCGCGGCGCCGGCTGGCTGTGGGGGCCCCTCACCCTGCGGGCGGGCGCGGCGGGCCCGCGCTGGTGGCAGGTGGGGGCGTGGGCGGACCCGGCCGCGGCGGCGGCGGCGGTCTCGAGGCTCGAGGCGGGCCTCGGCCCCGCGGTGCGGGTGGACCGCGAGCGGACCCCCGCCGGTTTGACGCGGGTGCGGGTGGGGTGGCCTTCAGGCGAGCCCGGTGACCCGTCCGCCGCGGTGGCGGCGCTGGGGTTCGCCTCGGCGTTCCCGGTTGCCGGCGCGGGCGAGCTGCGGATCGTGGGCGCCGACGGCGGTACGGTCACGAGCGCGGAGGAGGTTCTACTCGAGCCGGCCGGCGACTGGCCGGTGGCCGTCGGCGGCCGGCACTACCGGGGCCGGCTGCGGGTGCGGTCGGTGGGCTCCGAGGTGCTGGTCATCAACGAGCTCAACCTGGAGAGCTACCTGCAGGGCGTGGTGCCGGTGGAGATGGGGCCGGCGCAGTTTCCGGAGCTCGCCGCGCTCAAGGCACAGGCCGTCGCCGCCCGCACCTACACCGTCGCGCACCTCGGTGACCACGACGACGAGGGCTGGGACCTCTGCGACACCCCGGCCTGCCAGGCCTACTGGGGCACCGCGGCCGAGCACCCGCTGTCCGACCGCGCCGTCCGCGAAACCGCAGGTCTGATCGCGGCGTTCGCCGGCGAGCCCATCGACGCCATGTACAGCTCGACGTGCGGCGGCCACACCGAGGACGCCGCGCTGCTCTTTCCGGATCGCGCGCAGTCGTATCTCCGCGGCGTGCCCTGTGCCTGGGAGCGGCCGATCGCGCTCGCAGGCCGCGCGTCCGACGGCGAATGGGTGTCGGCGACCGGGTTCGCGGCGGCGGTGACGGCGGACGTGCTCGGCGTCGAGGAGCGCGCGGCGCCCGCAGTCGTCCTGGAGCGGGTGCGGTCCCGGGTCGTCCGCGCGGCGGCTCCGTTCGCGGCGCCCGGCGACCCGGACGCCTTCGCGGCGGCGCTGCTCGAGGCGGTCGGCATCGATCCGCCGCCCGGAATCGCGCCGTCCGCCCCCGGGTTGGGGCGCCTGCTCTTCCTTGCCGATCTCTTCAAGGTACCGCTCGACCCTCCGGTGGAGGGCGCCTCGGGCGTGTGGCCGGCGGCGGCGGCGCTCGCCGCCCTCGAGCTCGCCGGCGAGGTGGTGCGAGATAGCGGCGAGGCGGTGCCGCGCCCGAACGGCGCCGGCATCTTCCCGCGCCGCGCCGAGCACGGCGAGGACCTGCCGACGCCGCTGCCGCTGTGGGAGCGCTGGGCCGGGGGATGGCGGCGACGTGCGGCCCTCGAGGTGCTGCCGGGGACGGTCCTCGAGCGGCTGCGGGTCGGCGACCGCGTCGTGGCCCTGGTGGTGCAGCGCTCCGGCGGCGACGGTGAGGCCGACCGGCGCTCGGCCTGGCGCGAGTGGGTGCGGGAGCGGAGCTGGCCGGAGCTCGAACGGATGCTCGGCCTGCCCGGGCTCGAACGGCTGACCGTGACCGCCCGGTCCCCGTCGGGAAGGGTCATCGGTCTGAGCGCCGTCGCCCGCGACGGATCGACCCGGCAGTGGAGCGGCTTCGCGGTGCGGCAGGCGCTGGAGCTGCCGGAGACCCTGTTCAGCCTGCACCCGCGGACTGCGGCCGACGGCCAGCGGGTGGTTCGTTTCCTCGGGCGGGGCTGGGGGCACGGGGTCGGGCTGTGCCAACATGGGGCCTACGGCCTGGCGCGCGCCGGCATGAGCTTCGAGAAGATCCTCGGGCACTATTACACTGGCGTCGAGCTGGTCCGGTGGCAGCCGCCGCCGGTCGCCGGCGACTGACGGCACCGGAACCAACGGAGGGGCAGCCGTGGACTTCAGTCTGAACCAGGAGCAGCAGGCGATTCGAGACATGGTGCGCGACTTCGCGCGCAACGAGATCACCCCGCACGCGCCGCAGTGGGACGAGGCGCAGCACTTTCCGCGCGAGCTCTTCACCAAGCTCGGCGAGCTCGGCCTGCTGGGGATCGTCATCCCCGAGAGCTATGGCGGGGCCGGCCTGGGCTATGAGAGCTACGTGGCGATTCTCGAGGAGATCGGCGCCGCGGACGGCTCGGTGGGGCTCTCGGTGGCGGCCCACAACTCACTGTGCACGAACCACCTCTACCTCTACGGCTCGGAGGAGCTCAAGCGCGAGTTCCTGCCCAGGCTGGCCGGTGGCGAGTGGGTCGGCGCCTGGGGCCTGACCGAGCCGCAGGCCGGGTCCGACGCCGGCGGGACCCGCACCACCGCGGTGCGGGACGGCGACGAGTGGGTCATCAACGGCTCCAAGAACTTCATCACCCACGCCACCGTCGGCGACGCGGCGGTGCTGGTGGCGCGGACCTCCAAGGAGGGCGGACACCACGGCATCTCGGCCTTCTTCGTGCCCTTCGACAGCCCGGGTGTGACGCCCGGCAAGAAGGAGAACAAGCTCGGGATGCGCGCCTGCGACACGTCGTCGCTGATCCTCGAGGACTGTCGGGTGCCGGCCACCTACCTTCTCGGCGCCGAGGGGGAGGGGTTCATCCAGGCCATGCAGGTGCTCGACGGCGGCCGCATCTCGATCGCCGCCCTGTCGGTGGGCATCGCGCGCGGCGCCCTCGACGCGGCCCTCCGCTACGCCACCGAAAGGGAGCAGTTCGGCAAGCCGATCGCTTCATTCCAGCTGACCCGCGCCAAGCTCGCCGACATGGCGACCTCGATCGACGCGGCGCGGCTGCTCACCCAGCGCTCGGCCGCACTGAAGGACGCGGGGGCCCACACCACCCGCGAGTCGGCCATGGCCAAGGTCTACGCCTCCGAGGTTGCGGTGGCGGTGGCCGAGGAGGCGGTGCAGATTCACGGCGGCTACGGCTACACGAAGGACTACCCGGTGGAACGCGCGTGGCGGGACGCCAAGCTGTGCACCATCGGCGAGGGGACGTCCGAGATCCAGCGCATGGTGATCGCGCGTGAGCTCCTGAAGGCGTTGGAGGTGCACTGATGGGCGAGCGGCCCGTCCTCGACCACATCGGCATCGCGGTCGAGTCCCTCAGCGAGGGCCGGCGCTTCTACGAGGCACTCGGGCTCGAGGTCGGGGGCGAGGAGGAGGTCGCGGAGCAGGCGGTCCGGGTCGCCTTCCTGGAGGTGGGCGACAGCCGGCTCGAGCTCCTGGAGCCGACCACCGAGAGCTCGCCGATCGCCCGGCACCTCGCCCGCCGCGGGCCCGGGCTCCACCATTTCTGTCTGCGGGTGGCCGACATCCGGGCGGCGATGGCGCAGCTCGCCGGCAGCGGCTACCAGCTCCTGTCCGACGAGCCGCAGCGCGGCGCCCACGGCTGTCTCGTCTGCTTCGTCCACCCGCGCTCGGCCGGCGGGGTACTGATCGAGCTCTCGCAACCCGCCGACGGCACGGAGGGCTGAGTGGGCGCGACCGCGAGCGGTCTGGGCGAAGGCTCCCTGGTGGTCCTGCACTGCGGCGCGCCGCGCGAGAAGATGTGGGGCGTCATGGTGCGCCTCGACGGCGCGGGGGTGGTGCTGCGCGGCCTCGACCTCGAGTCGGTCGAGGACTGGCTGCGGCAGGAGAAAGCGGGCACCGACCCGCTGATCACGCCGACCACCTTCTTCGTGCCCATGCAGCGGGTGCAGCGCATCGACCTCGACGAGAGTACGGCCGTGGTCGCCGGCTACGGTGATCGCTTCGAAGCGGCCTGCGGACGCAGTGCGAAGGAGGCCCTGTTGGGGCCCAGCGGACCGGCTGCATGAGCGCCCGCCGCGTTCTGGCCGTGAGCCTCCTGGCGGCGTTGTGCTTCGTGCCTCTGTGCGCCTTCGCCCAGTACCAGGGTCGGGTGGAGGTCAACGCCATCGTGGTGCCGGTCACGGTCCGCAACAAGGCGGGCCGGGTCGTGACCGGCGTGTCACCCAACCGCTTCAGCGTGCGGATCGACGGCATGAAGGTGCCGATCCGCGACTTCGACCTCGAGAGCGACCTGCCGATCAGCCTGTGCTTCATTCTCGACACCTCGGGTTCCATGGCCGGCCGCAAGATGGAGGGCAGCCGGGAGCTGATCACCGCCTTCTTGAGCCACCGGCGCCAGGAGGACCAGATCGCGCTGTGGACGTTCGGCAACGACCGGGTCATGGAGCGCTTCCCGTTCGGTATGGGCTGGTACCTGCTGCCGCGGGTCCTCGAGACCCTCAAGCCGTGGAGCACGACGGCGCTTTATGACATGGTGCTGCGGGTGCCGGACGCCATCGAGAAGGCGAGCCACCACCGCCGCGCGGCGATCCTGCTCACCGACGGCGTCGACAACGCCTCCGAGATCGGCCCGGAGGAAGCCACGGCGGTGGCGCGGCGCCTCGACACGCCGATCTACGTGCTCGGCGTCGAGCCGCCGCCAACCCTCGACGACGCCTCCGGTCCGTCGTACGAGGAGATCCTGACGCTGATCGCCGACGCCTCGGGTGGCTTCTACCGGCGCATCCCCGAGGCCGAGGAGATGCCGGCGGTGGTCGACGAGATGCTCTTCGAGCTGTCGTCGCGCTACATCCTCAGCTTCGTGACCTCGGGGGTCGGCATCAGCAAGTGGCGCGAGATCGAGGTCACCGTCGACGGCTACCAGGCGAGCACGCGCTCGGGATACATCGGCACCCTGCCGTGACGCCCCGGCTCCCGTCAGCACCGGCACCGTCTTCCGGGTCCGGAATCACCGATCGGAGCTCGAGGCCGGCCGTTTCCGCGAGACGTTTGTACTACAATGATTTCCAGAGGCGAACGACACTTTGATTCGACTCAACGACGACAAGGTTGGTGGAGGTACTCATGCGTAAGGCTCTGCTCGTGCTCGGAATCTGCATTCTGGCGGC
>DATIVB010000053.1:0-1947 GCA_035466375.1 Chondromyces sp. | reverse complement strand
GGGCGATCGCCGCGACCGCGTCGACGATCACCTGCGGGTCCCTGGAGTCGATCAGGATCGGCACCCCGCTGACCCCCGCCAGCAGGTCGAAGAGCACCGCCTTGCCCTCCATCACCGGCATCCCCGCCACCGCCCCGATGTCCCCCAACCCCAGCACCGCGGTTCCGTTGGTGACGATGGCAACCGTGTTCCGGATCGCGGTGTAGCGCCACGCGAGCTCCGGGTCGGCGGCGATCTGCTGGCACATGGAGGCAACCCCCGGGGTGTAGACGATGCCGAGGTCGTCGAGGCTGCGGACCTCGACCCGCGCCTTCGTCGCGATCTTGCCGCCGAGGTGGCGCTCCCGGACGACGTCGGTGACGCCGATCAGGTCGACCTCGTGCATCTTCCGCACCTCGTCGCAGATGCGGTCGAAGGCGGCCTCGTCCGGGGCGATGAGGTCGACGTCGCGCACCTTCGAGTTGCGCCCGATGGAGACCGTGGTGATCTCGCCGAAACGGGCGCCGTGCTCGCCGACCCGGGTCGTGAAGGTCCCCAAAGCGCCCGGCGCATCGAGGATCTTGATCCGCATCCGCTTGATGCAGCGTCGACCGCTTTCGTGCTTCATGGTAACCCTCCGTCCGGTACCGCGACAGGGGCCATCATACCGTCACCACCCGTACGAGCCTCGGGCCGTTCGTGCCCGGCACAGCGGCTGCGGCGGCAGCGCTGCCGCCGCAGCCTCTCAATTCTCGTGCGGTCGCTACTTCACCTCGAGGTAGCTCCGCATCGTGGCGCTCTTGACGCCGTCCTCGGCCTTCGCCGCCTCGCCCTCCGGCGAGCTCAACATCGCCTGCAGTGCCCCCATGTCGGTCACCTCGACCAGCACGGCGGTCAGGTTCGGGTCGTCCACGTTCTGGAAGACACGCGTGGAAGCGACACCGTGCTCGGCAAACATCTCGTGCCGGCTGGGCTCGCCCTGCCACGCGGACAGCCAGCGGTCGAAGTCCTCGACCTCGTGGGTGACGATCATGGTCGTTCCGTCCGCCGCCGCGGGCATGTCGCTGTTCCAGATGTCGTTGGCGATCTTCCAGGCGCCGTCCTCGTTGCGCCAGGTCTCCATGAACTTGCCGCGGTCGACCACTGTGCCGTCCGCCGACGTGATCGTGAAGGTGCCGACCCGGTAGCCGATGTCGGCGGCGGTGACGGCCTCGATGGTCTCGAGCTGCCCGCCGAGGCCGGCCGCAATCATGCCGTTGAACTCCTCCCGGACGGCCTCCCGTCCAATTTCGAGCTCGCCGTTGGGCGGCATGAGACGGCAGTCCTCGGTGTAGAACGCCGCGATGGCGTCCACGTCGCCGGCGTTGAGTGCCGCCTCCCACTGCTCGCCCAGGGTCTCGAGGGCCGAGCTCGGCTGCGAGCCCTGCGGCGCGCAGGCCGCCGTCGCAACAAGCAGCACCGCCAGCGCGAGCTGGGGCGCGCCGGCCAGTTGTCGGATCGAATGCTGATGACTCATCACAGTTTCCTCCCTCGGTTCGCGTCGTGAAACGAATGGCCGGACGTCGTTGCGGTCTCCGCAGCCCGACGGTCGGTCGCTCCCGACCGCAGCTTCGTGTGTTCTCCGGCTCTAGAGCAATTGAGAATCGATCTTGAAAATAACCGCCGGGGAGCGAATTGTCAAACAGGCGCCGCGGCTCCGACGACCGAACCTCCGGGAGGAGGATCCACTCGCCCTCCGAACCAACGCGCCGTGCCGGCACCAGCCCATCGGCAGACCCGATGACCACTGGCGCTGCCACCGCAACCACCTCCAGCCCTCGCACGTCCCCCGTGCACCGTGCTACCGTGTCCGGCCATGGGACTGCACCTCGTCGAACATCCGTTGCTGCACGACATCATGGCCCGGCTTCGCGACCGCGAGACCTCGTCGGACGACTTCCGGTCGCTGGCCTACCGGATCTCCACGTT
>DATIVB010000052.1:0-3794 GCA_035466375.1 Chondromyces sp. | reverse complement strand
TCCGAGATGACCTCGGTTAGGTGGGTGACCGGCAGGTCGTGGACCTGGGCTAGAATCGAGGCGACGAAGAGGTTGAGGAAGCCGTGCGCCTCGGCGCCGAGGACGGGATCGCGGTGGCGGACCGGGTGGTGCAGCCCCTGGGTCGCCTTGAGCGGTACGCCGACCGCGCGGCAGGTCGCGATCGCGGCCGCAACGGCGGCGGGCTCGGGGATCGCCGCGGCGTCGAGCCCGCCGCATCGGACCTTGAGGCCGACCCGGTGGGTGCGCCCGGCGGCGCGGTCGGTGTCGCGCACCGCCGCCGCCGCGGCCGGCAGCCGCGGCCGCCAGTCGCCGAGCAGTGAGACCTCGATGTACGGGGTGATGGCCCTCGCCCCGTCGTCGGTCAGCCGCCGCCAGGCGCGCTCCACCGCCACCGCGGCGCCGCCCGCCTCGGGCAGCCGCACCTCGAAGGCGTCGACCAGCGCGCCTTCGCCGAGCCGGGCCGCGAAGCGGCGGATCGCCGCGGCGTCCTCGTCGATGCCGGCGTTGAACGCCTCGAGGGTGGCGCCGCCGCGGCCGAGCGCGGCGACCGGGAACGGCCGCGGCGCGATGTCGAGGGCGCCGAGCAGCGGCTCGAGCTCCGCGAGCCGCGCCGCCGGGCACACGAAGCGCGCCAGCATCCAGCCGTCGCCCGACACCCTGTGCCGGAGGAAGCGCGCGAAGGCCTCCTCCATCGGCAGCTCAGCCGGCGGAAACAGCCCCGCGTAGTCGATGAGGCCCTCGAACAGGGCCCTGGAGCACGGTGTCACTGGAGCCTCCGGAACGTGCGCTCAGTGTGACGCGACATGGTCGCACGATGATACCACCGGCGATTCCGCTGCGCGGAATTGCGGTCGCGGCCCCTGGCTGCGGAAGAACCCGTTTACAATGCCGCGGCGGAGGGGTCTCGTGACATTCACTCGATTTCGTTCGATCGTTGTGCTCGTTGCTTCACTTACGGTTCTGTGCGGGCTCGCGCAAGGGCAGGCCGCCGAGGTGGCGGTTGTCAACTCGGGGTTCGAGCAGCTCGAGCCCGGCGGGGCGGTGGTGGGCTGGCGGCTGCTGGCCGACGAGGCGTCGCCTGGGGCGAGCTTTGCTGCGGCGGACGACGTCATGCGCAGCGGCGTCGGTTCGGTGCGGCTGGCGGTGGCGGGGCACGGCACGGTGAGTGCCGAGTCGGAGCCGGTGGCGCTCGCGGTGGGCGAGCTCTACCGCCTCAGCGGCTTCATCCGCACCGAGGGTGCGGTCTCCGATGCCCTGGCGAAGTACCCGACGGCGGTGCCCGCCTGCCTGACCATGGCCGGGCTGCCGTTCACGATCCACTCCGAGGCGGTGGGCGGCGATGCCGACTGGACCCGGGTCGAGCTGTTGTTCCTGGCGACCACGGCCACCGACCGGGTGCGCCTCCACCTCGGCTACAACGGCACCTCCCGCGGGACGGCCTGGTTCGACGACGTGCGCCTCGAGAAGGTCGAGGACATCGCCGAGCTCATTCCGCCCGAGACCGTGCGCTGGTCGGGCAAGGGCTTTCGCTACGACGACCAGGGCTGGATCTTCGTCCACATCGAGGGCGAGCCCTACGAGCGCGGCTTCCAGTACGGCTCGCTGGTGGCCGACGAGATCGCCGAGTACATCCGCAAGCTCGGCGTGCGGGCCAACGAGCCCGACCCCGAGGCGGGCTGGGAGAACATCCGCTTCGCGGCCGACGCCCTCTTCCTCCGCAAGTACGACGACGAGTACCTGACCGAGATGCAGGGCATCGCCGACGGCGCCGCCGACGCGGGCGCCGAGGTGTGGGGTCGCCCCCTCGACCTGCGCGACATCGTCGGCATCAACTCGGTGATCGACCTCGGCCAGCTCGAGGACGCGCTCGAGGTGACGCCCAGCTCGCTCACCGGCCAGGCCTTCGCCGCCCCGGTCGAGGAGCTGGCGATCGAAAACGAGCAGCACAAGTGCTCGGCCTTCGCCGCCACCGGGCCGGCGACGAAGGACGGCCAGGTGGTCTTCGGCCAGATCTTCATGTGGAACGGCTACACCGGCGTGCACTGGAACGTCATCACCGACATCGAGCCGTCCGAGGGTTACCGCCTCGTCTACCACACCTTCCCGGGCGGCATCCATTCGGGGGCCGACTTCTACCTCAACGAAGCGGGGATCGCCTTCGGCGAGACCACCGTCATGCAGACGCCCTACGAGCCCGACTCCACCCCGCAGTCCAACCGCGCCCGCAAGGCCGCCCAGTACGCGGCCTCCATCGACGACGTGGAGCGGATCCTGTGGGAGGGCAACAACGGCATGTACACCAACGACTGGCCGATCGCCGACTTCGAGACCGGCGAGGTGGCCATCCTCCTCCTCGGCACCCACGCCAAGAAGCTGTGGCGCACCTCCGAGGACATGAGCCCCTTCGGGACGCCGGGCTTCCTGTGGGCCAACAACAACAACCGCGATCCCGAGGTGCGCAAGGAGTACGTGGCGCAGCCCGATGACCGCCCCTTCGACCTCATGTTCGCGCCGTGGAACCGCGACATCGCCTTCAACGAGTTCTACCGCGAGAACGCGGGATCCATCGACGCCAACGCGGCCGTCCGCCTCTGGGCCTCGTCGCCCATCAACCGCGCCCATGCCTGCGACGGCAAGATCACCACCACCGAGATGGCCGAGAAGATGGTCTTCCTGGCCCACTTCGGCAAGGTGACGCTGCGCGAGAAGTTCCCGACGAAGGGGTGGCGGATCCTCCCGGATCTGCCCGGGGCCGACCCTCACCTCAGCCTCGGCTACTCGGTGGTGAGCCCTGTTTTCGTCGCCGACAAGCTGAAGGCGGCGCGGCGGGCGGCGCCGAAGGCCGGCGTGAAGCAGCCGGCGCTCACTCTCGGCGAGCTCGCGCCGCAGTTCGAGGTCGCGAAGAAGGACCTCTGGCGGGGCACGGTCGAGCCGGCCTCGCCCGCCGAGAGCTGGTTCGTCAGCGCCACCGCCGCCTACTGGCGGATGCTCGAGGGCCTCGACGATGACGACCCGGCGAAGGCGGCGCAGCAGCTCGCCGACGAGCTGGCGGCGCTCGAGGCGCGCTACCTCTACACCGTGTCGCGGGAGCCCGACCTGGCGGCGCTCGATGCCCACCGCGCCTATGAAAGGTACGGGCCCTATCTGCTGCCGCGGATCAAGGGCGTGTTCGCCCTCCACCAGCTGCGGCTGCTGCTCGGCAACGAGACCTTCCTCCGCGTCATGACGACGGTGCATGACCGTTTTCGCGGTCGCACCATGAGCACCGCGGAGTTCCTCGCCACCGCCGAGGAGGTCGCGGGGCTGCCGCTCGAGCCCTTCGTGCGCCAGTGGCTCGAACGGCCCGGACTGCCGTCGCTCGAGCCGCAGGTCAAGCTGCAGAAGGTCAAGCGGGGCGGCTGGGACGTCGTGCTCGAGGTCGAGCAGGACGGCGAGCCGTACCACCTGCTGAGCCACGTCGAGATCACCGCCGGCGACTCGCGGACCCTGCACAAGGTGGAGCTCGTGGGCGATCGCGAGGTGACGCTGCACGTCGACGCACGGCCGAGCCGGGTGGTCTTCGACGCCCTGCACGACGTGCCCGCGGCCCACGGCAGCTTCTACACCTGGGCCAACATCATCGACGACTTCGACGAGCTCGACATCGTCTACGGCACCGCGCGCCAGATCGAGGCCAACCACACCATGGCCCGGCGCTTCCAGGAGCGGGTGGCCGACGCCTACATCGAGATCCTGCCGCCGCTCGTCAAGGACTGCGAGATCGACGAAGAGCG
>DATIVB010000051.1:0-1536 GCA_035466375.1 Chondromyces sp. | reverse complement strand
GGCTGCGCCGGCGCTTCGCGGCCTCGGGTACGCTGGTGGTCAACCTGATTTCTTCGCCGGGCTCGGGAAAGACGAGCCTGCTCGAGGCGACGGTGCAGGTGCTGGGCGACGAGGTTCGGTGCGCGGTGATCGAGGGCGACGTGGCGACCGAGAACGACGCCGACCGGATCCGCGCCCTGGGCGTGCCGGCGCACCAGATCCTCACCGGCGGCTCGTGCCATCTCGACGCACGCCAGGTAGCGAGGGCCCTCGACGAGGGCGGCATCCCGGAGGTCGACGTCCTGTTCATCGAGAACGTCGGCAACCTCATCTGCCCGACGACCTACGACCTCGGCGAGGACTTCAAGGTGGTGGTTCTGTCGGTGACCGAGGGCGACGACAAGCCGGTCAAGTACCCCGCGATCTTCTCGCGCGCCGAGGTCGCGGTGATCTCCAAGGCGGACCTGCTGCCGCACGTGCCCTTCCGGCTCGACGCGGTGCTGGCGCAGATCGAGAGCCTCAACCCCGGCGGGACCGCCCTTCTGACCTCGGCGCTGAGCGGCGACGGCATGGCCGGGTGGATCGATCTCCTGCGGGAGCGGCTCGCGGCCAAGCGGCGGACGGCGAGGTGAGCTCAGGCCCCGTCTGCAGAATCCGGGTCCGTTGCCGGGGAACCGTCCAGGGGGTCGGCTTCCGACCCACCGTGCACCGGGTGGCCACCGCGCTCGGCCTGGCGGGCTGGGTCATCAACGACCCGCAGGGCGCGACCCTGGAGGTCGAGGGCCCGACCGCGGTGGTCGACGGATTCATCGAGCGCCTGGTCGCCGAGCTGCCGCCGCTGGCCCGGCTCGACGCGGTCGAGCGCGAGGAGCGCGAGCCGCGCGGCGAGGCGGGCTTCGAGGTCCGCACCTCGAGCCTCGGCCGCCGCGCAGGGGCGCTGGTGCCCCCCGATGCGGTCATCTGCGCCGACTGCCGGCGGGAGATGGACGATCCCGCAGATCGCCGTTACCGCTACCCCTTCACCAACTGCACGAACTGCGGGCCGCGGTTCTCGCTGGTGCGGGAGCTGCCCTACGACCGGGACCGCACCTCGATGGCGTGCTTCCCGTTCTGCCCGGACTGCGAGCGCGAGTACCGCGACCCCTCGAACCGGCGCTTCCACGCCGAGCCGGTCGCGTGCCCGGCCTGCGGCCCGCGGCTGTGGCTGGCGGATGCGCACGGCCGCGAGCTCGCCGCGGCCGGGGACGCCGTCGAAGCCGCGCGGCGCGAGCTGCTCGGCGGGCGCATCGTGGCGATCAAGGGCCTCGGCGGGTTCCAGCTCGCCTGCCGGGCCGACTCGCCGCCGGCGGTCGAGCGGCTGCGCGAGCGCAAGCGCAGGCCCGGCAAGCCGTTCGCCGTCATGGTCCGCGACCTCGAGACGGCGCGGGGGGCCGTCGAGCTCGACGCCGCGGCCGAAGCCCTCCTCGGCTCGTCGCGGGCGCCGATCGTGCTCGCGCCGCGGCGCCCCGGCTCGACGGTCACGGGCGAGGTGGCCCCGGGTCTCGGAGACCTCGGCGT
>DATIVB010000050.1:0-3741 GCA_035466375.1 Chondromyces sp. | reverse complement strand
GATCCGTGAGATGGGCAACGGTCGATTCCGAATTTCGGATTTTCCGCCCGTCCGGGGTTGTCCACAGATCACACAGATGAGCTCAGATCCACCCGCCCACCCAGGTCTCAAACACGAAGGCACCAAGACACGACGATCGTCACGAAGCCCACCCACCCGCCCCTGAACGCCAAGGCGCAAAGGCGCAAAGCCCGCCCACCCGTCCTCCGCGCAAAGAGGCAGCAAGGAGCCACGAGAGCTGAGCGGTGTGGCGAGGTTTCCGTCCCTATGACTGACAGCAGGCAGGACAAGAGGCAGAATCGCCGTGCACCGGGCATGGCGGCCGGTGAGAGGCGCGGCGGCGACGAACGCTCGCGTTCGGAGCCCGCCCGCTTCTCACCGGCGGCGGGCGATCCGATCGCCTGCCGTTCTGCCGCCACGAAGCGGAAGCGCGCCCCTTCCCGGCACCAGCCCCTTTGCGTCTTTGCGCCTTGGCGCCTTTGCGTTCGACAGGGTGGGTGGTCGGGCTTCGTGACGATCTTCGTGTCTTGGTGTCTTGGCGGTTCTGGGTGGGCGGGCGGCTCTGCGCCTCCGCGCCTCCGCGCCTCCGCGCCTCTGCGTTTTCGGGTGGGCGGTTGGGAACGTTCTAACGTTCTAACGTTCGAACGTTCGAACGTTCAACGCCCTTACGCCCCGATCTGCTCGAGGTAGTCCTTGCGGATCTCGATCATCTGCTTCTTGAAGGTCGGGAAGCGGCGCCACAGGTCCTGGTCGCAGGTCTCGAGCTCGGCGCACTCGATGCAGCAGTCGAGCTTCTTGTCCTTGGCACAGGCCCGCACGCCGCAGTTCGAAACGACCACCCCTTCGGGCTTGTCGGCCGTCTTGCAGCCGTAGCAGAACGCGAGCTTGCGCTTGTAGGGGATGCCGTACCGCTCCTCGATCTTCCACACCGCCCACGCGATCTGCTTCAGCTCCTCGTCCTTGTCGAGGGTCCCCCTGAGGAACTTGCAGTCCTCAGGGCAGATGTAGCCGCAGTAGTTGAGCTTCTCGGGGTCGATGGGGACCTTCTCATCGGCGACTGCGAAGCGGGCGAAGCAGCCGCAGAGGCCGCACAGGCCGATGCCGGTCCTGGCCGAGGCCGCGAGAAACGTCCGTCGGTCGATCGGGTCGCCTTGCATGACGGTCTCTCCTTTTCTGTTGGTGCGATCATAACGTCAAACGCAGGGGTTTGATCCCGGTTTCATTCCCGGACCCGATCTCAACCGTCCCGCCGGCGCGCGCGAACGACAGCGGACACCGACGCTTTCCGAGGCGTCAGGGCGAACCATCGCAACCACAAAGGCGCCAAGACACCAAGAAAAACACCAAGGATTCTCTTCGTGAACCTCTTGGTGACTTGGTGTCTTGGTGGTTTGACCGTGGGCGGGCGGAAATCCGAAATCCGAAATCCGAAATGGTCGGGCGGGCGGCATTCCGAATTCCGAATTCCTAATTCCTAATTCCTAATTCGAGCCGTGGGCATCCCATATTTTCCCGGACGAGCCCAACGTTCTGACGTTGCGACTCCGGGAGCGCTGATGCCGCTACTCTCCCGGACGTCAGTAAGAACGACGGCCGCCGCCCGCAGGCGACGGCCGTCCGGTGCCTTGAAGAGACGCGACTCAGGGAGCGAGGCCGACGGTCGAGCTCCACAGGGTCGTGCCGCCGCTCTCGAAGCCGTCCTCGAAGATCTTATCGACGGCGATGATGTCGGCGGTGTCGGAGTTGTCATCGCTGTCCGGATCGGTGATGCCGGCCGCCGGCGCCACGGATGCCGTGAGCTGGAGCGAGCCGGCGAAGGGATCGGGCACGTTGCCGCTGACGGTGTAGACCACACTCGAGCCGACCGGCAGGTCGACGAGGTCGTCGACGTCGCCGGTTCCGGCCGCGGTGCACACACCGCCGCCGTTTCCGACGCAGCTCCAGGCGACCCCGGTCAGCTCGGCCGGGAGGTCGATGGAGACCACCGAAGCCGGCGCCGGCAACGGCCCGTCGTTCGTCACGGTGACGGTGAATGCGGCGAGCTCACCGTCGTCGAGGTGCTGCGACTCCGGCGTCACGCTGATGCCGAGGTCCGCCCAGGCGACGATGGTCACCCCCACCGAGACCGTCTCGGAGTCGACGGTGGCGCTGATGGAGTAGTCGCCCACGATGGTGCCGGCCGTGTAGGTGCTGGCAGCCGACCCCTGCAGCGTCTCGCCCGAGGTGGGGCTCATGACCCCGCCGGTGGCGGCGAAGCTCACCGGGGTCCCGTCCGGAACCGGAGGCGTGACGAGGCCGTTCTTGGCGTCGGCGCTCGACTGCAGGGTCGCGGTGGCGACCGACGCGCCGCCGATCTGCATCTGGCCGGGCACCGCCGACAGGCCGAGCTCGATCCAGGTGTCAGTGTCGAGGAAGCCATAGCTCCCGTTGAGGACTGCGGTGTCGCAGTCGGTGGCGTTGGGCCCCTCATTGCAGCCCCACCAATTGTCCAGGGCCGTCACCTCGGCATCGTCGGACCGCACCCCGACGGTGTTGCCGGCGATGCGGTTGAAACGCAGCACGGCCTTGCGGAGATTCGAGAGCGACTCGCTGGTGACCGTCGCCGCCTTGTCGAACGCCTCCAAGCCGTCGGTGTGGACCCACACCGCAGTGCCGTTGCCGAGCAGGGTGTTGCCCTCCACCACCACCGGCCACAGCCCGGCAGCCGGTCCGCTGGTGTAGTTGTCGCCCATCCAGTGGATGGCGATGTTGGCGCCGATGACCGTGTTCCCAGCGTATGCCACCGTGGTCGTCTCGGACGAGTGCGAGGTCACCCGGAAGGCGCGCTGCAGGTTGAGCGCGGGGTCGTTGTCGGGGTGCTCGTTGACGAAGGTGTTGCCGGCGATCTCGATGTCCGAGGTGTGGGCGTGGCCGTTCTCCCAGATGCCGTAGACCCACTCCGGGTCCGCCGACTGGGCGCCGGTGATGCGGATGGCGTTGTCGACGATGCGCAGCCCGTCGTAGCCCGAACCGCCGTGGGTGTTCGACTGCAGGGCCACCGACGCCGCCTTGAGCGGGGTCTCCGGGTCCGAGGTGTCGGCGAGGGCGCTGCCCGGGATGACGATCTCGTTGCCGGCGACGGTCTGGTCGAAACCGCCCGCCATGTGAATGCCCACGTTCTGCCAGGGCTCGCCGATGTCGGCGCCGTAGTTGCCCGGCTTGTCGGCCGGTATCTCGATGCGGTTGTCGAGGATGCTGACGCCGTGGAAGTCGGCCCCGCTGGTGTAGAACATGGCGATGGACCAGTCGAAGCCGCGGATGTCGAGGTTCTCCACGGTCCAGCCGAAGTAGCTGCCGTCCCACATGCCGAGGAAGGTCTCGAAGTCGAGGGTGGGTACGTCGCCCGGGCCCTGGATGATCGCGCCGCCCGGCTCGGCGGCGCCGATGGTCACGTCCTCGAAGCCGGCGGGCGCCGCCACGGCGTAGTCGTCGTCCGTGTCCGCGACGCCGTCGGAGCCCCGGCTCCAGGCGATGTTGGCGAAGCTCTCCGTCCAGTCGAAGGTCCCCTCGAGCAGGACCGTGACGCCGTCGCCCACCATCTGCACCAGGTTGTTGACGCGGGTGTAGTCGTTGTCGAGAAGGGTCGGCGTCGTCCCGGTCTCAGCCACGGACCGGACCGTGACGGCGCCGTCCTCGGTGACGAGCAGAGCGGCGGTGACGTCGGCGTTGTCGAGAAGGGCCGTCACCGAGCCGATGCCCTGG
>DATIVB010000049.1:0-4700 GCA_035466375.1 Chondromyces sp. | reverse complement strand
GGGGCTTCCTCATGCAGGTGATCGTCGTCGGCGGCGGGCTGGTGGGGTCGACGCTGGCCGAGAAGCTGGCCGGCGACGGACACGACGTGGTGCTGGTGGAGCAGAACCGGGAGCTTATGGCGGATCTGAACGAGCGCCTCGACGTGCAGACCATCTGCGGCAACGGCGCCACGGTTCCGGTGCTCCTCAAGGCGGGCATCGAGAGCGCCGATCTGCTGGCCGCGACCACCGACTCCGACGAGGCCAACATGGTCGTGGCCCTGGTGGCCTCGGGCATCTTCAAGGTCCCGAAGGTGGCGGCCAGGCTGCGCGATCCGGGGCACGAGGAGGGTTTCCGCCGCATCGCCCGCGAGCCCGGTGGCGAGCGGGTGGCCATCAACCCCAGCATGGCGGCGGTGGAGAAGATCCTCTCCCTGCTGCCGGTGCCGGGAGCGGTCGACGTGGTGTCCTTCTTCGACGGCCGGCTGCTGGTGGCGGGCTTCCACATCAAGCCGGAGAGCGAGTTCTCGGGCCTCATGCTGTCGCACCTGCGGCTTCTCTTTCCGACGACGCCGATGCTGGTGGTCGCCATCCGCCGCAACGGCGGATGGCGGGTGCCCTTCGGCGATGACGAGATCCGGGCCGGCGACCTGGTGTACTTCGCGATGGACCCGGCCGAGCTCGACAACGTGCTGGTGCTGCTCGGCCAGGTGCGCGGGGCCGAGCGCCGGGTGATGATCGCGGGCGCCACCCGGATCGGCGTCAACCTGGCGCGCCGCCTCGAGGAGGAGGGCGTGTCGGTGGCCCTCATCGACCAGAATCGCGACGCCTGCGAGCGCGCGGCGGCCGAGCTCGACGCCACCCTGGTCATCCACGGCAGCCCGTCGGACCGGGAGCTGATGGCCGCGGAGGGCGCCGACCGGGTGGTGGGGTTCGTGGCCTGCACCGACCGCCACGAGGAGAACGTGGTCGCGTGCATGCTGGCCGGGCGGATGGGCGCGGCGCATACCTTCGCCGTGGTCGACAACCAGGCCCTGGGGGAGCTCACCGGCGAGCTCGGGATCGACGCCATCATCTCGCCGCGGCTGCTGTCGGTGAGCCTGGCCCTGCAGTTCGCGCGCAAGGGCAAGGTGACCGCGGTCGCCGCGCTGCTGGAGGACTCGATCGAGGTCTTCGAGGTCGAGGCCACCGCGGGCAGCCGTCTGGTGCGGTCGACGCTCTCCGAGCTCGGGCTGCCGCGCGGCATGCTGGTGGTTGCCGTGCAGCGCGGGGAGCGGATCTTCATCCCCGGCGGCAGCGACCGCATCGAGGCCGCCGACCGCGTCGTGATCGTGACCACCGCCAAGACGGCGTCGCGGCTCGACGACGTGCTCGACTCCTGGTAGCGGGGCGGCGAGAGGGACCCGGGGATGAACCGGCGCTTCGTCGCCTACCTGCTCGGCTGGCTGCTGCTGCTCGGCGCGGCCTTCCTCTGCGTGCCGCTGCTCGCGAGCTTCGTGTTCGGAGAGTCGGCGCTGCCCTATCTGGCCGCCATGGGTCTCGCCGGAACGGCCGGGCTCGTGCTGGTCAAGGTCCACCCGCCGGAGGACCGGCACATCCGTCCCCGGGACGGCTTCCTGGTGGTGAGCGGCGCCTGGTTCGCGGTGTCGGTGGTCGGCGCCGTGCCCTATCTCGTCGCGGGCGCCCTGGGCCCGGTGGACGCGTTGTTCGAGGCGGTCTCCGGCTTCACGACCACCGGCTCGACGGTCATCGCCGACACCACCGTGATCCCCCGCGCGCTGCTGCTGTGGCGGGCGATGACCCAGTGGCTCGGCGGCATGGGCATCATTCTCTTCACGATCGCCATCCTGCCCCTGCTCGGCATCGGCGGCATGCAGCTCTTCAAGGCCGAGGTGCCGGGTCCGGTGACCGACAAGGTGCGGCCGCGGCTCGCCGCCACCGCGCGGACCCTGTGGATGGTCTACGTCGGTTTCACAGCCGCCGAGTGGGTGGCCCTGAGGCTGGCGGGCCTGTCGGGCTTCGAGGCCCTGTGCCACGCCTTCACCACCCTCGCCACCGGCGGCTTCTCGACCCGCAACACCTCGGTCGGGGAGTTCGGCTCGCCGCTGGTGGAGTGGATCGTCATCTTCTTCATGCTGCTTGCCGGCATCAACTTCGTGCTCCACTACCGGCTGCTCACCGGCCGTGTGAACGAGGTGTGGCGCGACAGCGAGCTGCGCTACTTCCTGGGCGTGATCGCGGTGGCGGTGGCGGTGCTCTTCGTGACCATCCATGAGGAGGGCGCGCGCCTCTCCGAGAGCTTCCGCGACGCGGTGTTCCAGACCCTGAGCATCCTCACCACCACCGGCTACTGCACGGTCGATTTCGAGCTGTGGCCGGTGCTGCCGCTGCTGGTTCTGCTGTGCCTGATGGTGCTCGGAGGCATGTCGGGCTCCACCGGCGGCGGCATCAAGAGCCTGCGCGCGCTGCTCGCCCTGCGCTCCCTGCGCGTCACCCTGCACCGCCTCATCCACCCGCACGCGGTGCGGCCGGTGAAGTACGGAGGCGCGGTGGTCTCGGAAACGGTGCTGGCGGGAATCTGGGCCTTCCTCACCGCCTACCTCATGATCGTGCTCGCGGGTGCTGCGGTGGTCGCGGCCCACGGCTACGACCTCATGACCGCGCTCTCGGCCGCGGTGACCGCCGTCTCAAACGTCGGGCCGGGCCTCGGCGAGATCGGCGCCTGCGACAACTTCTCGCACTTCCCGGGCGTCGTGAAGCTGACCCTCGCGGTGTGCATGCTCTTCGGCCGGCTCGAGATCTTCACCGTTCTCGTGCTCTTCTCGCGCGACTTCTGGCGCCGCTAGCCGCCCACCCACCCGCCCACCCACATCGTTTGAACGTTGGAACGTTACACGTTCGAACGTTCCGCCCGCCCACCCGATGGAACGCAAAGGCGCCAAGACGCAGAGACGCAAAGAGAGAAACTCGCGGCCAACGCCCGACGGAGGCTCATGTCGACATCGAGACGTCGGTACGTCGGGAAATCCGCTCGGACTCATACGGTGCTCTTTGCGTCTTTGCGGGGCGGGAGGACGGGGTGGGCTTGGCGCCTTTGCGTTGTGGGCGGGTGGGTGGGAACGTTTCAACGTTCCAACGTTCGAACGTTCAAACGATCTGCGGGCGGGCGGGTGGGCGGGGGCCTGTGTACAATGCGTCGGCCTCGCGGGAGGGGCACCCTTTGAGAGAGCACCGCGCGAAAATCGGCATCGTCTTCCTGATCGTGTTCATCGATCTGGTGGGCTTCGGCATCGTCATTCCGATCCTGCCCCTGTACGCCGAGACCTACGGCCCCTCGCCGGTGGTGTTCGGGTTGCTGATGGCCTCGTTCTCCGTCATGCAGTTCATCTTCGCACCCATCCTCGGCCGGCTGTCGGACCGCATCGGGAGGCGGCCGGTGCTGCTGGTGTCGCTCCTCGGCTCGGCGGCCGGCTATCTGCTGTTCGGCTTCGCGGGCTCGCTGGTGATGCTCTTCGCGTCGCGGATCATCCCGGGCATCGCCGGCGGTAACATCTCCACCGCGCACGCGGTCATCGCCGACATCACCGGACCCGAGGACCGCGCCAAGGGGATGGGGCTGATCGGCGCCGCCTTCGGCCTCGGCTTCATCCTCGGCCCGACCATCGGCGGTCTGACGGTGGCGATCAGGCCCTGGCTGCCGGGGGTGGTCGCGGCGGCGGCGTCCTTCACCGCCTTCGCCCTCGTTCTGATGCGCCTGCCCGAGACTCTCGAGCCCGGCGCCCGCCGCCAGGGCAGCCGACGCCGGCTGGATCTCGCGAGCCTGCGGCGGGCGTTCGCCCACCCGGTGCTCGGCGCGGCCCTGCTGATGGTCTTTCTGACGATCTTCGCCTTCGCCAACTTCGAGACCACCTTCGCCCAGTTCGCCAAGCTCCGATTCGCCTTCACAACCTCGACCATCGCCTGGCTCTTCGCCTATGCGGGCGTCCTCGGCGCGGTGGTGCAGGGCGGTCTCATCGGCCCGCTGTCGAAGCGCTTCGGCGAGGTCCGGCTGATCGTCGCGGGCACGCTGCTGAGCTTCCTGGCCCTGGGCGTGCTGCCCTCGACCCCCGGGCGCGGCCCGCTGCTGGCGGTGCTCGCCGTGCTCG
Source organism: Chondromyces sp. (assembly GCA_035466375.1). Lineage (GTDB taxonomy): Bacteria > Acidobacteriota > Thermoanaerobaculia > Thermoanaerobaculales > Sulfomarinibacteraceae > Sulfomarinibacter. The sequence continues at coordinate 576 of DATIVB010000049.1, read as the reverse complement.
CGCTCGGGCAGGGCGTGGCGCACCCGGCCCTGACGGCGCTGGTGTCCAAGGCGGCGGGTCGCGAGGAGGTGGGCGGCGTGATGGGCGTGCAGCAGGGCCTCGCGAGCCTGGCCCGCATCGCCGGCCCCTTCTGGGCCGAGGTGGCCTACGGGGGCCTCGGCTTCCAGTGGCCCTTCTGGACCGCCTCGGCGGCCATGCTGGCGGCCTGTCTGGTGGGGGCGGCGGCCCTGCTGCGGCGCCGCAGGGCGCCGGCCGCGATCTGAGCGGGTCCGAACGACTCAGCCGCCGTGTCGCCGGGACCCGCCCTGCGACGACTGGGGAGGTCCACCGGGCCCCGGGTTCGCGGGGCCGCTCATCCCGGGCATGGACCCCGGCCCGCCGGGCGTCTCGGTTCGCACCCTCCGGCCGCGGTCCCAGTCACCGCCGGACAGACCGTGCGCCTCGGGCGCGCCGGCGGTGCGCCCGCTGCGGACGCGGACCGACTGCCCGGCACCGACCTGCACGGCCTCGCCGAGCCCGCGGGCGTCGCGCACCTCGACGATCCCCTCGAAGACCGCGACCGAGGTGTCGCCGTCC
>DATIVB010000048.1:0-2583 GCA_035466375.1 Chondromyces sp. | reverse complement strand
ATCCAGCCGGAGGTGCGGGCGCCGCCGTCGCCGCGCAGCGCGCAGGGCACGATCGCGCCCCTCGTCTGGAGGCGCGCGAGGGCGGCGTCGATCTCCGAGCGGCGATTGCGGAGCCGCCAGGTCCGGGCGAGGGTCCCGGTGGTCGCCCAGCCATGGCCGGCCAGCGCGCGCAGCAGCAGGACCTCGAGCGCCTCCGAACGAGCCACCTCGAACTCTCGGAGACGCTGCGGGATCACCCGTTCGGCGAGGTCGTAGGTGCGCTGGAAGCCGCGCCGCTCGCGGACCGCCAGCTCGCCCGACGACCACAGTGCCGTCGCCACCTTCTTGGCGAGCTTGAGGTCCCACCAGCCGCGGCCGCCTTCCCCCTCCATGTCGAGGGTGCGCAGCGGCCCGTCGTCGCGTATGCGGCGCATGAGGCCCGAGGCCACCTCGGGGTGCTCGCCCACCAGATCGCCCCACCATGGGTGGTGGCGGAACTCCTCGCGCCGGAAGCCGAACACCGGGTAGAGCTCGATGGGCAGCCAGCTGGCCTCGTGCCCCCAGTACTCGAAGAGGGGCTCGCCGGGCTGCAGGAGCTCTTCGCCGAGGGCCGCGTCGAAGCCCGCGAGCCTCGAGGCGAGCACGATGGCGTGGCTGCGGGCGCCGGCCACCGCGACGGTGTCGAGCTGCAGGTAGCCGAAGCGTTCGATGACCTCGTGCGCCGCCCGGCGCGCCCGCAGTCCGCGTCCGGCGGCGCGCCGCGGCATGCCGGTCCACTCGGGCTTGAGAAGCCCGCCCCGGGCAAGCGCGAGCCTCCGCGCGGCGCGGACGGAGATGGTTTCCATGGGGGAGGATTGTACGGGACGCAGGGGAGGACGTTGAACGTTCGAACGTTGAACGTTAGAACGTTCGGCTCATCCGGGAAATATGGGATGGCCACGGCTCGAGGTCGGAATTAGGAATTAGGAATTAGGAATGCCGCCCGCCCGCCCATTTCGGATTTCGGATTTCGAATTTCGGATTTCCACCCACCCACCCGCTGAGCATGCGGCGTTGCAGGTCCACGGGGTCAATAGCTTCCGGGACAGTGGCAGTGGCAGCTGCAGTTTCCGCATCCAGTGGCAGCGGCAGTGGACGGCGACAGTTTCCAACCACAGCATGCAACATCATCGTGGATGGAAGAGCCTGCAGGTGGTCCAGACCCTCCCGCCCGAGGTTGAACCACCAAGACACCAAGGCACGAAGTTGTTCACGAAGAGAATCCTCGGTGGTTTTCTTGGTGTCTTGGTGCCTTCGTGGTTGCTACGGTTCGCGCTGACGTCTCGAAAGGCGACGGTATCTGGCCATGGTCGACTCGGGTTGGCCGTGCCGCGGTCGCTGCCCTCTGACACTGAAACTGTCACTGAGACTGTCACTGGCACTGTCACTGCCATCTGCCGCTGTCACTGAGGCTGAAACCGGGACGGAGACGGGCTCGGGTGGTATCCGATGCCTCCATTCCATGCAATTCCGGATGAGCCAGAACGTTGAACGGCCCACGTTATAACGTCGAGTACCGCAGCCGCCCTCTGAACCTGTGATGCGGCGTCCTCACGCGACGGCTGTCGCGGCTTCGTGAGCTGCAGGGCCGTTGCACCCACAACGTTCAAACGTTTCAACGTTCTAACGTGGAACGTTCTGACGTGGAACGATTTATCGCGCTGCTTCGGCGGCTCGTTCCGGTTCGGCTTCGGCGACCGCACCTGCGGCGTGCTCCCCCTTGGGGGGTATCCGCGAGCACGCGTGCTCGGCCAGGGCGGTGATGGTGAGGGACGGGTTGACGCCGAGGTTGGCCCCGATCATCGAGCCGTCCATCACGTAGAGGCCGTCGTAGCCGAAGACCCGGCCCGAGGAGTCGATGACCCCGTGCTCGGGATCGCGGCCTATGCCACAGCCGCCGAGGATGTGGGCGGTTGTGGAGGTATCCAGGAGGATCTCGTTGAGGGTCGACTGCGGAATGCCGTCGAGCTCGGCGGCGACCTCGCGGGCGATCTCGTTGGCCACCGGGATGTAGGACGGGATGCCGGGCTGGTCGGGTTCCGGCTGGGTGGTGAGCGTACGCCTGAATGGCCACAAAAGCCTCCGCTTGCGAACCAGACGGGTGTGGTTGTCAGCGGTCTGCATGGCCATGACCACCGTTCCGCTCTCGGCCTTGCCCCAGGGCTTGAGGATGCGCAGGAAGTCGAGCGGGTGGCGGAGGATGTTGCCGAGCCACCGCAGCTGGCGTGGGATCCGGCCGCCGCCGTCGGTGAGCGGCGTGCCGAGCAGCAGCATCACGTCCGAGCCCTTCGGGAAACGCACGCACTCGAAGTGGGTCACCTCGTCGATCTCCACCTTGGCGGCGATGGCGATGCCCTCCCAGAGATCGCGGCGGCTCTTCGAAGTGACGCCGAGGAGGGCCTCCGAGTTGGTGCGCACGACGTTGCCGAGCTGATCCGAGAGCCGCGGCAGCGCCCCCCGCTCTCTGCACGTCATCAACAGCGGGACCGTGCCGAGCACGCCGCCCGCGAACACGACCTTGTCGGCGGTGAGGCTGCCCTTGAGCGCGCTCCAGAGCCCGGTCGA
>DATIVB010000047.1:0-6565 GCA_035466375.1 Chondromyces sp. | reverse complement strand
GGCTCCTGTGGTCGTGGGTTCGATCCCCATCGCTCACCCCATTATTCGCGCCCGTAGCTCAGTTGGATAGAGCGTTAGACTCCGGATCTAAAGGTCGCTGGTTCGAATCCAGTCGGGCGTACCATCCCAACCAGCCCCCGCCTCGGGGGCTTTTTGGTTCGGATCAGCCGTGGGCACGCGAAGCCGACGTCGATTGATCATTTCGGATTGGGGATTTCGGATTTCGGATTTTCCGTCCACCCACAGCGTTCGTGAGGGTTTGGGCTGCATCGAACGGCAGGGGCAGAATCCGCGGCAGGGGCAGCGGCCGGAGACAGCGGCAGATGACAGAGCCAGCAGCAGCTCACAGCAAGTGCGTCTAGACTGGTTCACACAACGCAGCGCGGCGCTCCGAGCCTTGTGGAAACCCGGGATCGCGTCGGCGTGAGAAAGGGCACTGATCGATGTCCGACATCGTCAGCCTGGTCCGGGAGCACCAGCCCCTGCTCGAGTGGCTCGGGGGCGTGTCGCTGCTGCTGTTCATCGTCACCCTGGCGGTCTTTCCTCTGGTCATCGTCTTCCTGCCACAGGACTATTTCGTCCGCCACCGCCGGGACCCGGCCCACAGGACCCGCCGCCACCCGGTCGTGTGGTGGGCGCTGACGATCGTCAAGAACGCGCTCGGGATCGTCCTCGTGCTGGCCGGCCTTGCCATGCTGGTGCTGCCCGGCCAGGGCCTGCTGACGATCCTGATCGGGGTGACCCTGGTCAATTTCCCCGGCAAGTACACCCTCGAGCGCCGACTCGTCAGCCGGCCGCGGGTCGCCGGGGCGATCCAGCGGATCCGCGGCCTGGCGGGCCGGCCGCGCCTCGAGATTCCCACCGCCGGCGAGGTCAGCGATCGGTCGCCTCCCGACCCGCCTCGCGTTTGACGCCCGCCTCGGCCGGCGGCGCCTCCCGGCCTCAGCGCAGCCGCGGTCCCGCGTTCCTGATCTCCGGGGACGCGTCGCCCTCGAACTGCTCGAAGTTGGCGTGGAAGCGCCCCGCGAGCTCCCTCGCCTTGGCGTCGTATGCCTTCGGGTCGCTCCAGGTGCCGCGCGGCCGCAGGAGCTCCGCAGGCACGCCCGGACAGGAGGAGGGCACCTCGAGGCCGAACACCGGGTCCTGCTCGAAGGCCACGTCGGCGAGTGAGCCCTCGAGGGCGGCGGCGAGCAGCGCCCGGGTGTGCTCGATGGGCATGCGGCGGCCGACGCCGTACGGCCCGCCGGTCCAGCCGGTGTTCACCAGCCAGCAGCGAGAGCCGTGCTCCCTGATTTTCTCGGCCAGCAGCTCGGCGTAGAAGGACGGCGGCCGCACCATGAAAGGCGCCCCGAAGCAGGCCGAGAACGTTGCCGAAGGCTCGGTGACCCCGGCCTCGGTCCCCGCCACCTTGGCCGTGTATCCGGACATGAAGTGGTACATCGCCTGCTCAGGCGTGAGCCGGGCGATCGGCGGCAGCACGCCGAATGCGTCCGCCGTGAGCATGATGATGTGTCGGGGGTGTCCCGCCCGGCCCCCGCGGACCACGTTCGGGATGTGGCTCAGGGGATAGGCCGCGCGGGTGTTCTCGGTCAGGCTTTCGTCGTCGAGATCCAGCCGGCGCGTGATGACGTCGTAGCCGACATTCTCGAGGATCGTGCCGAACATCTCGGTGGTGGCGTAGATCTCGGGCTCCGCCTCCGGGCTCAGTCGGATCACCTTGGCATAGCATCCGCCCTCGAAGTTGAAGACGCCGTCGTCGGACCAGCCGTGCTCGTCGTCACCGATCAGCGAGCGCTTCGGATCGGCGGACAGGGTCGTCTTGCCGGTGCCCGAGAGCCCGAAGAAAACGGCGACGTCGTCATCGGCGCCGATATTGGCGCTGCAGTGCATGGGCAGCACCCTGAGCTCGGGCAGACGGTAGTTGAGGACCGTGAAGATCGACTTCTTGATCTCGCCCGCGTACGAGGTCCCGCCGATGAGCACCAGCTTGCGTCGCAGGTTGAGGAGGATGAAGGCCTCCGAGTTGGTGCCGTCCACCTCGGGGATGGCCTGGAAGCTCGGGGCGTGGATCACCGTGAAGTCCGGCACATGGTCGCCGAGCTCGTCCGGCTCGGCCTGGATGAACATGTTGCGGGCGAAGAGGGAGTGCCACGCGCGCACGGTGATGACCCGGATCGGCATCCGGTAGCGGGGGTCCGCGCCCGCAAAGCAGTCCTGAACCCACACGTCGCGATCCTGCAGGTAGGCCTGGAGCCGCCGGAACATGTTCTCGAAGGCCTGAGGCGCGATCGGCTTGTTCACCTCGCCCCACCAGATGTGCTCCCTGGTCTCATCCTCCTCGACGATGAACTTGTCCTTGGCGGCGCGGCCGGTGTGGAGCCCGGTGCGGGTGACCACCGGGCCCTTGTGGGTGATGTGGCCCTCGTTGTTCTTGATGATGTCCTCGTACAGCAGCGGCGTGTTGTGGTTCCAGTGCACCTTGCGAACGTTGGTGATGCCGTTTTGATCGAGGCCGTACGAGCTGAAGAGCCGTTCCGTTGCCATGAGTTCCCCCGCGCAACCGGCCTTTCCGGCCGGCTTGTGTCTGCCTTCGTACAACTCGCAGCGCCGGAGGATTATTCGGTTGCGCTCCCCAGGAGACGCTGCGCCGCCGCGCCGCCGGACAGGAACGCCCCTTCGACCCGCGGCCCGCCGCACCAGTCGCCGCAGACGGCCAGCCGCCGTCCGGCGTCGAAGAGGCAGGGCTCCGCGAGGGGCGCGTGCGGCAGCGCGTGGCGCCAGCGGTGACCTTCGAGATGGACCGGAACCGACCCGAGGCCGCCCGCGGCCTCGGCGAAAGCCTCCAGCAGCTGCGCAGCCGCCTCGTCCGGCTCGAGCTCGAGGTTGCTCTCCGACCACTCGGGGCTGCCATGCAGCACCCACGCCTCGCCCTCCGGGCGGCCGGCCTTGGAGGCGTTGCGGGCGACCCAGGCGAGCGGGGAGCGGCGCACGAAGGCGCCGTCGAACGCGAGGACCGGCGGCTCCGGAAAGGCGGCCATCACCGCCCAGCACGGGCTCATCGCGACTGCACCCGCGCGGGCCGCGAGCTCCGGGGCGGCGCGCCCGAGCAGGGCCGCCGCCTGCGGCGCCGGCGCCGACACCACGCCGGCATCGAAGTCCCCGAGATCGCGGCCGTCGGACGACCCGAGGCGCCACCGGTCCGCAGTTCGCTCGAGGCTGGCGACCCGCGTCTCGTAGCTGACGTCGAGGTCCCGCCCGAGGTGGCGGCAGAGGGCGTTCATCCCGGGGACGGCGACCAGCCGCTCGGTGTCGTCAGATTTCACCGCTGTCGTGCCATCGTCGAGCACTGCGATCCTGCCCATCCACGGCGCGACGAGGCCGTCTCCGCGCCACGCCGCCACCCGCGCCCGGAACCCGGGGTCGCGGACGGTGAAGTACTGGGCGCCGTGGTCGAAGCGCCAGGCTCCGGCCCGCCGGGTCGACATGCGTCCGCCCGCGCCGCGCGCCTTGTCGAAAACCCGCACCCGGTACCCGCGATCCGCCAGGGTCCGGGCGCAGATGAGCCCCGAGATCCCCGCACCGACCACGGCAACGCGCAGCCCTGCTGAGGCGCGGTGCGGAACTGATACGTGATTCGGGTCGTCGGACTTCACGAACCGTCAAACACCGCGCGCGGCGCCGAGCTTCCGGGAGCAGCGGCTCCCGGGCGTGCCGGCACCCTGCCACGCCGGAGCACGGGCTCCGCGGAAAGCTCGACCGGTCACTGGATGTCGTTCTTGTACTTCGCGATCTCGGCCAGGAGCTCGTCGATCTCGCGGCGGACCTCGGCCTCTTTGACCTGGCCGCGAAGCTTCCTCAGGTCGCGCTCGACTCCCTCCACCGCGTTCAAGGCCTGTTCGGCGTCGCCGGTGGTGTCGAGGCCCGAGAGCCCGGCCGACCGGCCCGCTTGGCGGTACTCCTGGGCGGCGCGCCGGAACTCGCCGCGCAGCCGGTTGACCTCCCGGGCCTCGTCGCTCATCGAGCCGCCGGGCATAATGGAAAACTCACCGGTCTGGAAGTAGTTGTAGGCGACGAGGCCGAGCACGAGGACGACCGCGACGGTGATGAGGTTTTTCATGGCGCTCCCCTTCCCGGTACCGAGCCGCGGCGCGCACGACGCCGGGCGGCCGAGGCTGTGTCCGCGCTCTCATTGTGACACGACCGTCTCCACGCCGGAGGCGGCGCGACGCCTCATCGCTGCATTTTCAAGACCCGCTCCGCGACTGGCCGTCTGCGAGTGCGAATCTGGGGTATGGTTTCCTCCAGCGGCGGCGTGCGCCCGGCGGCCCATCGGTCGCGAGCAGCGCCGGACGCCGGGGAGGATCCGATGACTGCACGAAACAGCCTCATCGGGCTGCTGATCGTCGTCAGCTTCGCGGCCGGCATCGCGGTGCGCTCGTTGGCGTCGCAGCGCGGCGGAGGCGGCGGGGATTCGGCGGCGCAGCCGGTCGCACCGCGCGCGGCCCTGACCGAAGACGAGCGCACCCTCACCGCCCTCTTCGAGCAGGCGTCGCCGGCCGCTGTCTTCATCACCTCGGTGTCGCTGCGGCGCGACTTCTTCCGCTTCAACGTCATGGAGATCCCGAGCGGCACCGGCTCGGGCTTCGTGTGGGACGAGCGCGGCAACATCGTCACCAACTACCACGTGATCTCGGGGGGCGACCGCGCCGAGGTCACGCTCGCCGACGGCAGCACCTGGGAGGCGACCCTGGTGGGGACGGCGCGCGAGAAGGACCTCGCGGTGCTGCACATCGAAGCCCCCCGCGACCGCCTGCGCACCCTCGCCATCGGGACCTCCCACGACCTCAAGGTGGGGCAGACCGTGCTCGCCATCGGCAACCCATTCGGCTACGATCAGACGCTCACCACCGGCATCGTCTCCGCACTCGGGCGCGAGATCGTGTCCCCCGACGGCGTCCCCATCCGCGACGTGATCCAGACCGACGCCGCCATCAACCCCGGCAACTCGGGCGGACCGCTGCTCGACAGCGCGGGCCGGCTGATCGGCGTCAACACCGCCATCGTCAGCCCCTCCGGCGCGTACGCGGGAATCGGTTTCGCCATTCCCGTCGACACCGTCAACTGGGTCGTTCCGCAGCTCGTCGCCTTCGGCAAGGTGCAACGCCCGTCGCTCGGCGTCGAGCTGGCCCCGGATTACATCGTGCGCCGCTCGGGCATCGAGGGGGCGGTGGTGGTGTCGGTCGAGCGCGGCTCGAGCGCCGAGCGCGCCGGCATCCGCCCGGCCTTCCGCGACCGCCGCGGCCGGGTGGTGGTGGGCGACGTCATCGTCGCCGTCGACGGCGAGCCGGTGCGTTCGGCCGGAGAGCTCGGTCTCGCGCTCGAGCGCCGCCATGAGGCCGACACCGTCGTTCTCACCGTCAACCGCGACGGCAAGGAGATCGAGCTCGAGCTCACCCTCGGCGCGCCGCGCTGAAGAAGGCGCGGATCAGCGGCGCCACCCGCTCCGGGTGGGTGAGGTGTACGTGGTGGCCGCCCTCGACCTCGGCCGTTTCGAGGTTCGGGATGGCGGCCAGCCGGGCCGCCACCACATCCTCCGGAAACGGCCACCCCTGGAGCGCACCGACGGCCAGCACCGGGCACGGGATGGCCTCCAGGAAGGCCAGCACCTGCTCCTCGGTGAAGCGCAACCGCGATCGGGTCTTGAGCCGTGGGTCGTGGATGAAGCGAACGCCGCCCTCGACCGCGGCGCTGCCGCGCGCAACCAGCAGCCGTGCCGACTCGTTGTCGAGATCGGAGTCGCGGAGGCGGGCCGCCACCGCGCTCTCGAAGTCCGGAAACAGGCGCGGCGGCGCAGCGGCCGCCTTGCGCTCGTCGTCGAGCGCCGCGATCAACTGCCGGGGCGCGTCCGCGGCCGCCGCCGCCAGGGGGCCGGCGCCCTCGAGCAGGACCACGCGGCGGATCCGATCGGGAAAGACCGCCGGCACGAGCGTCGCGATGCCGGCCCCCATGGAGTGCCCGATCAACGAGAAGGCCGTCCAGCCGAGGGCGTCCGCGGCCTCGGCGACCTCCCCTACCCAGTCGACGAAGTGGTGCACCGCCGAGGGCGGCCGGTGCTCGGAGCGGCCGTGCCCCGGCAGGTCGAGGGCCACCAGCTGGAGCTCGGGCAGCAGCGGACCCAGGCGCTCGAAGCTCGCCGCGTTGTCGAGCCAGCCGTGCAGGGCGAGCGTCGGCTCGCCGTCCTCGGGCCCCCACGCGCGGGCGGCGAGCCGAAGGTGCGGCAGCTCGATCTGAAGGTCGCGGCCGCTCATCGTTGGTCCCGGTACATCCGCAGCGCGAACTCGCCGGCCGGGGTGGCGCGGAAATCCTCGACCAGGGCCAACATCGCAGGCGGCAGCTCATCGAGAGGGGGCAGCGGCGAGCCGTAGTTGCGCGGCAGCACGACCGGCGCGGCGAGGGCGGCGAAGCTCAGGTCGGCGGCGGTGAACGCGTTGCCGACCAGGAAGTCGCGCCGGTCCGCGAGGCGTTCGGCGACGGTCGCGAAGACCTCTTTGACGCGCTCGAGCGA
>DATIVB010000046.1:0-2092 GCA_035466375.1 Chondromyces sp. | reverse complement strand
CCTCGTCGATCGGAGGCCAGCGCAGTCCGGCGTCATGCGCGTCGACGCCCACCGGGTCGATCCCGCGCTCGAAGAGCTCGTCGAACTCGGGGTGCAGCTGTCCCAGCCCGAGCACGGCGCGCCCGACCTGGTTCCACGCGAAGGCCGGCAGGTGGCCGATGTAGAACAGCACCGGGTGGCGCAGCCGGATCGGCTGGACGAGCCAGGACTCCCGCGGGAGCAGATCGAAGATCCGGTCCGACACGGCCCAGGTTTCGCGCAGGCGCTTTCTGAAGGTCTCGATCATTGATTGCTCCTACTGTGCTGCTGCCGGGCGAGCCAAGGCCAGGGCGAAGAGGCCGTCGTCGTCGCTCCACCATCCGTCCAGCTCGAGGCCAGGAGCGGCGAGAGCTGCCGCGAAGGAACCTCGTGTGAACTTGCGGCTGATCTCGGTGCGGATCTCGTCGCCCCTGTGGAGAACAAGCGGCCGCGGGTCGCTGGGCATTCCGACGCGCATCTCGCGGGTGGCCCGAAGCCGCATCTCGATCCACTCCATCTCGGGGTCCCAGAAGGCCACGTGCTCGAAGCCCTCGGGCGCGAAGTCGGTGCCGAAGCGGGCGTTGAGCACGGTCAGCGCGTTGCGGTTGAACGCGGCGGTGACGCCGAGGCCGTCGTTGTAGGCCGCCTCGAGGCGGCCGCGGTCCTTGACCAGGTCGAGGCCGACCAGGAAGCGGTCGTCGGCGACCATGGTGCGGCGGACCATGCTCAGGAACCGGGGCAACGCCCCGGCGTCGAGGTTGCCGATGGTGCCGGCGAAGAACACGATCAGCCGCGCCGGACCGACTCCGATGGCTTCGAGGTCGCGCGTGAAGTCGCCGACCACGCCGCGGACCAGCATCTCCGGGTAGTCCTCGGCGAGCCGTTCGGCCGAGTCGCGGAGAAAGGTCTCGTTGATGTCGAGCAGCACGCAGCTCGTCAGCAGGCCGCGGTCGCGGATCGCGTCGAGCAGCAGGTGGACCTTGCGCCCCGCCCCGGAGCCCAGCTCCACCAGCTCGTGCGGCCGCGCCGCCTCCACGATCTCCCCGGCCGCCTCCTCGAGGAGACAGAGCTCGGTTCGCGTCTGGTAGTACTCCTCGAGCCGGGTGATGCGCTCGAAGAGCTCGCTGCCGCGGTCGTCGTAGAAGTACCGCGGGTCGATCGTGGGTGAAGGCTCGAGCAGCGCTTCCCACACCGCACGCGCCTCGCGCTCACCCGCCTCGTCCGGTGACCGGCGACGGTCAATGGTCACGCGGTTGTTCATGGCCCATTCGCTCCGGACCCGACCATACAAGGGACGCGGCGACCGGGGCAAGCGGCGCCGGAACCGACATGGCCCACGAGGCCGTGTCGTGGAACGTCCGTCCAACGTTCCGACAGGTCAGAACGGCGACCGCGACCACACCTCGAGTCCGGTCCGGCTCGCCACCACGGCCACGACCTCGCTCGCACTCTCCTCGATCGGCTTGAGGGTCGCGTCGATGACGGCGAAACGGCCGCGCCGGAAGACCTCGCGCGCCTGCTCGAGCTCCTCGAAGACCTCCCGCGGCACGGCGTAGGCCCCGAGACCCTTCCCACCCAGGTGCTGCTGGCGGCGCCGCCGCCGCTCGACCAGCGGACCCGGCTCGATCATCAGCCCGACGACCTTCCCGGGCTCGACCTCGAACAGCTCGCGCGGCGCCTCGAGGCCCTTGACCAGCGGCACGTTGGCTGTCTTGTAACCGCGCATGGCGAGGTACATGGAGAGCGGCGTCTTGCCGGTGCGCGAGATCCCGGTGAGCACGATGTCGGCCTCGCCGAGCTCGTTGCAGTGGCGGCCGTCGTCGTGGCGGACCGCGTACTCGATGGCCTCGATGCGACGGAAGTAGTCCTCGCGCACCTCGCGGTACAGCCCGGGCCGGCCCAGGGGGGCCTCGCCGAGCAACGCCGCCAGCGCTTCGAGCACGGGTCCCATCACGTCGAGCTCGACCACCCCCCGAACCCGAGCCGTCTCGATCAGCTCTGCCCGCAAGCCCGGGTCAACGAGGGTGTGCACCACCACGCCGCCCACTGCAGCGGCGCGGTCCACGACTCGCGT
>DATIVB010000045.1:0-7219 GCA_035466375.1 Chondromyces sp. | reverse complement strand
ACCAAGGGCTCGAGGCCCGCGCGCGCGGCGTAGATGGCGGCGGTGAGGCCGGCCGGCCCGGAGCCGATGATCAGGACCTTGACGTGCTGCTCGCTCATGAGTTCCTCCCCCTCGATCCCGGCTGACGGACCGCCCCGTTCTGACGGGCGCCGCGCCGAGGCCCCGGTCCCCCGCACGACCCTCAGCCGCCGCCCCGCGGTCGGTGATTATACTGGTTCCAACACGGATCGCCGTTCGCTCGTTCTCTTTGACGCCCCACCGTGGACCCCGGTTCATCGGTTCCACCGTCTCGGACAACATCTCGTGGTGCAGAGGGATGAGAAGATCGCGGTTCGCTGTTGGTCAGGAGGTATGACCTCCAAGGAAGGACTGTCGTTGCCCCGTCGCAGGTCCTTGGGCCGAGTCGGTCAGCGCCTGATCCGGGCGTGGTTGACGGTGTGCATGTGCGCGCCTCTGGCGAGCGCCCGACCGGCTGCGGCCGCTCTCGCCGACCTCGCGCGGGCGGGGGAGTGGCAGCGGGTGCTCGAGGTGGCGGCGCGCCGGGGGGAGCAGCTGCCGCTGAATCCCGACGAGGCGGTGATCGCGGCGTACGCGGCGCGTTTGGTGGGGAACCCCGGAGCCGAGTCGCGCTACCTGGGCCTCGCGGCGGGCCACGACGACCCGGAGCTCGCCGCGCTGGCCGCGGTGCAGCTGGCCGCGCTGCTGGGGCCGGCCGATCCCGCGCGGGCGGTCGAGTTGGCGCTGCCCTGGTTCGAGCGCGGCCCGCCGATCCGGGTCCGCGAGGCCGCGACCGAGGCCGTGATCGCGGTCGTCGCCGCCCGCGCCGAGGGCACGCAGCGGGGTTCGATCGAGAGCGCGGCCCGCAGGCTGCCGCGCGAGCTCGAGCGCCGGCTCGAGCTCGCACTCGCCGAGACGGACGACGAGCACCGGGCGCGGCGTCTCGAGCGCCTGCTCGAAGCGGCCACCCGCGACGCGCCTGCCCTCGCCGCCGCCGAGTCGCTTCTGAGGGCCGAAGCCCTGTCGCCAAAGGGGCAGTTTCTGGCGGCGAGCACCCTCTTCCAGCACGGCTTGTACGATCGGGCCGCGCCACTGCTCGAGGGCCTCCTCGAGGCCACCGACCGGGCGGTTTCGCGCGAGGAGGCGGCCTTCCTCCGCGGCCGCTGCGCCTTCCGGCGGGGGCGCTGGACCGAGGCCATTGCGTGGTACCGCAAGGCGCTGGCGCTTGCGGGCAGCGCCGGGCGCAGGGCGGAGCTCGAGGTGCACATCGGCCGCAGCCACGAGCTCGCGGGCGACCTCGGGGCCGCGGTCGAGGCCGCGGCACGGGCGGTGCGGCTCGATACGAGCGACGAGCGCCGGCTTTTCCTCGCCCGCCTGCGGCTGCGCCGCGGCGAGCTCGAGCTCGCCGAGCTCGGGCTCGGCCGGCTTCGCGGGCGCAGCGCCCGCGCGCACGGCGAGATGCTGCTGGCGCTTTCGGCAATGCGGCGCGGCGACAGCGAGTCGGCGATCGTCCACCTCGCGCCGGTGCGGCGCGGGTCGTGGTCGGCGCCGGCGGCGCTTTTCGAGGCCGAGCTGATGGCGGCCGCAGGAGAGGCAGCAGAGGCGCTCGCGCTCCTGGACCGCCGGCGAGCGTCGCTCGGTCCGTACTGGGGCGAGCGGGCGCGGGAGCTGGTGGCGCAGCTTCCGGAGGATCCGGTCCGGCAGTGGCGGGACGAGCGCCTGAAGGCGGTGGACGGAGCCGTCGGCGTGGCGCTGTGGCGCGAGCTCGCACAGTGGGCCGCCCTGGAGCCCGACCCCGCACGGATGAGCGGGATCCGCCGGCGCGTCGAGGCCGCGCTCGCGGCGCGGTTCGGGGCGGAGCCGCCGGCGTTTCCGTCCGGGCTGGCCGGTGAGCTGTGGGGCCTCGGCCTCGAGCGCGAGGCCGCCGATTGGGACCCGGGCGGGTTCCCGAGAGCCGATGCGGCGCAGTCGGCGTGGAGCGCCGCGCGCTTCCTCGAGCTCGGCCTGCCGTGGCGGGCGCTGCGGGCCGCCGACGAGGCGTGGCGCCAGGCAGGGTCGGAGATGCCCCAGGTGGCCCTTCCGGCGGCGCTCCGGAGGGCGTCCCTGCCGATCCCCGACGCCGCCATGCTGCGCCAGGCAGCCGCCGCAGGTTCCGTCGACTGGAGCCTGCTCGCCGGCGTGGCGCGCGAGGAGTCGCGGTGGGACCCGGAGGTCGTGTCAGTGGTGGGCGCCCGCGGTTTGGTGCAGCTGATGCCGGCAACCGCCGTCGCAATCGCCGCGCGCACCGGCGCGGCGCCGCCGAGCGTGGACGACCTCTTCGATCCGAACACCAACCTCGGGCTCGGCGCGGCCGAGCTCGGCCGCCTGCTCGAGCTTTTCGACGGCCGCCGGGCGCCGGCCGTGGCGGCCTACAACGCGGGCGAGGTCCAGGCCGGGATCTGGCTCGAGCAGTGCGGCGGGGTCTGCCCGGACGCGCGCTACGTGGCCAACATCAGTTTCGCGGCCACCCGCGCCTACACCGCCGCCGTGCTGGCGGCGGCCGACGCGTACGCGGCGCTGGAGAAGCCCGATCCGCCGCCGCTCAACGACTGAACCGGGTCACCTCCTGGCGGGCGCTCGCGCGCTCCAGCCAGCGCTCGATCTCCTCGTTGAGCTTGCGCTCCACGAGCACGGTCGTCAGTTGCTCGCGCACGTCGGCCAGGGGCGGCAGGGTCGCGTCGCCGGCGGCGATCTCGTCGACCAGCAGCCGCTGGTAGGCGGCCTCGATCTCCTCCATGGAGACCGCGATCCGGGCCCGCAGGCGCTGCTGCACGAAGGCGTCGACCGCGGCCATGCGCAGGGCGAGCTCGTCGAGGTCGGCGGGCGAGAGGCCGCGCGCCTCGAGCTCCGGGTCGACCACCTCGGAACCGCCGGCTCGCGCGACGAGGCCTTCGCGGACCGCCTGCGGGTCGACCTCGAGCCGGTAGAGCAGGCCGCCCTCCTCGAGCTCGCGGAAGGCGATCTCGAGGCGGATGCGCGCCTCGAGGAGGCGGGAGCGGTAGGCCTGGGCGGACTCTTCGGGCTCCGGCTCGATGACGTGGAGCAGGGCCGCGAGCTCGACGTCGGAGTGCAGGATCGGGGTCGTGCCCACCACCGCCAGGACCTCCTCGACGATCTCGAACGGGGCCTCCTGCGCGGAGGCGAAGTGACTGACAGTCATGAGGATGAGCATCGAGGCGGCGACTCGCACCCTGGTATCATAGCAGCGTGCCCAGCCCCGCCGGCGAGCCCGGCACCCTGTGGATCGTGGCGACCCCCATCGGCACCCTCGGCGACCTCGCGCCGCGGGCGCTCGAGGTCCTGCGCGGGGTCGATTTGATCCTCGCCGAGGACACCCGGCGGGCGCGGGCGCTGCTCGGCCACTTCGGCGTCGCCGCCGCCGGCAGGCTGCGCTCGCTGCACGAGCACAACGAGGAGCACAAGGCGGAGTCGCTGCTCGCCGAGCTCGCCGCGGGCCGCTCCATGGCGCTGGTCAGCGATGCGGGGACGCCGGTGCTTTCCGACCCCGGCTTTCTCCTGGTGCGGGCGGCGCGCGAGGCCGGGCTGCCGGTGTCGAGCCTTCCCGGTCCGTCGTCCTTCACCGCCGCGCTCGCGGCCTCGGGCCAGCCGCCCCTGCCCGCCGTCCTGAGCGGCTTCCTGCCCGCGCGGTCGGGCCCGCGGCGGCGGCGCATCGCGGAGCTCGCCCGCGTGCCGTGGACCCTGGTCGTGCTGCTGTCGCCGCACCGCCTTGGCCGCGAGTTAGCCGACCTGGCGGAGGTCCTCGGAGCCGGGCGCCGCGCGACCCTGCTGGCCGAGATCTCCAAGCTCCACGAGCGGGCTGCGGTGGGCACGCTGCGCGAGCTCGCCGAGGGGCCCGAGGCGGAGACCCCGCGCGGCGAGTACGTGCTGGTCGTGGGTCCGGCCGACGAGGCCCGCGGCGAGGCGGCCGGGGCGGGCCGGGAGGAGGTGCTGGAGGCGTACCGCGAGGCGCTCGGCGACGGCCTCGAGAGGCCGGACGCGCTGCGCCGCACGGCGCGGCGCCTCGGGCTTCCCCGACGGGAGGTGTTCGCGATCCTCGCCGCCGAGGACGACGGCGGCGACGGCCGCTCCTGAGCCACGGGGGGAGTGCCGGGCAAAGCCTTTCGCAGGATGCGCTGTGTTACCCTGAGCGCGATTACGGGAGGTGGCTCCATGCTCCGGCGTTTCGGCTTCGTGGTTGGTGTCGTGGTCGGTCTGGCCGGACTCGGGAGCGGGTGCAGCAGCAAGCCGGTGGTGGGCGTGATCCTGCCCATCACGGGCCCGGCGGCCTCCTACGGCGTGTCGATCGAGAGCGGCATGCGGCTGGCTCTGACCGAGGCCCGGGCGCGCGGCGATCTGCCGACCGGCTTCGAGGTGTTCTGGGCCGACTCCGGCTCCGAACCGGACCGCGCGGTGGCCGAGCTGCGCCGGATGGTGGCCGAGAACGGGATCAAGATGCTCATCGGCGGTGCCACGAGCAGCGAGGCCATGGCGCTGATCCCCGTGCTCGACGAGCTCGAGGTGGTGTGCCTGTCGCCGTCGGCGTCGGCGCCGGGGCTCGCCCAGCTTTCGCGCTTCTTCTTCCGGATCTACCCGTCCGACGAGCTCGAGGGCCACACCGCCGCCACCTTCCTGTTCGAGCGCCTCGGGCAGCAGCGGATCCTGCTCTTCACCGGCGACTCCGACTACGCGCGGGGCATCAAGCCGGAGTTCCTCAAGCAGTTCGAAGGGGCGCTCGGCGGCACGGTCGCCGCCGACATCAACCTTCTGGAGGACGGCTGGCAGGAGAAGGCCGGCGCGCTCCTCGAGCGGAACCGTATCGGCGCCGTCTACGTCATCGGCTACGCGCCGGAGATCCTCGGCGCGGTGCGGTTCCTGCGCGAGCGAGGCTTCGACGGGCGCATCGTGACCACCTCCACCTTCTACAGCGGCGACGCGATCCGCGAGGCCGGCGCGGCGGCCGAGGGGGTGCTGTTCTCGCTGCCGCCCTTCGACCGTACCTCGGAGCGCGAGCCGGTGCTGAGCTTCGTCAACCACTACATGGAGAGCTTCCAGCGCGCCCCGGACGTGTTCGCCGCCCACGGCTACGACGCCCTGGGCTTCACGATCAAGGTCTTCGAGTACGCCAGGCCGCCCGAGACCCTGGAGATCCTCAAGGCCCTCAACTACGGGGTCGCCGAGTACAACGGGGTGACCGGGCCGATCCTCTTCGACGACTACGGCGACGTCAAGCACTACCCGAAGATGTTCATCGTCAAGGACGCCCAGGTCCTGACCTACCAGCGCTACCTCGAGATCGAACGGCGGCGCATCATCAACCAGGTGCAGGACCTGCTCGCGACGCCGACCCCGCGATGACCGTTCTCCGGCTGGTGTGGCGCCAGCGGGCACTGGTCGCCGTGCTGGTCCGCCGCGAGCTCGACGCCCGCTACCGGGCGTCCTTCCTCGGGTTCTTCTGGTCGCTGCTCAACCCGTTGCTGCTGCTCGCCGTCTACGCCGTCGTCTTCACCTACATCTTCAGCCCGCGGTTTCCGGGCGGGGAGCCGTACGCGCTGTTCCTCTTCTCGGGCCTCCTGCCGTGGCTGTTCTTCTCCGGCGCCGTGCTCGACGGCTCGCTGACCCTGGTCGACAACGGACCGCTGCTGGCCAAGGTGATGTGTCCGCCCGAGATTTTCCCGGCGGTGACGGTACTGTCGCACCTGGTGCACCACCTGCTGGCGCTACCGATCCTGCTGGCGGCGATGGTGGCCGCCGCGGCGGCCGGGCTGCACCCCTTCCCGTGGACCTTCTGGCTGCTGCCCCTGGCGCTGCTGCCGTGGATCCTGGCCGCCGGCGGTGCGGTGCTCGCGGTGTCGGTGCTGTCGGTGCACTTCCGGGACATGCGCGACCTGGTCGGGCACCTCCTGAACCTGCTGTTCTTCGCCTCGCCCATCATCTACACCCTCGACGGGCTCGCACTGCCGGGGTTGCTGCGGCGGGTGCTGGCGCTCAATCCGCTGGCGAGCCTGGTGGAGGTCTACCGCGACGTGGTGTTCGCCGGGCAGGTGTCGGCGCCTGAGACCTGGCTCGCCGCCTACGCCGTCGGGGCGGTCTCCCTGTGGCTGGGGACGGTGGTCTTCGCGCGCGGCCGCGAAACCCTGGTGGAGGCGGTGTGAAGGGTGAGATCCGCTTCACCGGGGTGCGCAAGGTCTTCCGCTGGCGCGGCCGCCGCAGCCGGACCGAGACCCTCAAGGGCGCGCTCTTCCAGCGCCGCTGGGGCCGGGCGCATCGGGACATCCGCGAGCACGTGGCGCTCGACGGCGTCGATTTCGCGGTCGCGCCGGGCGAGGCGGTGGCGATCATCGGCCGCAACGGCTCGGGCAAGTCGACCTGCCTCAAGCTCGCCGGCGGCATCCTGAAGCCGACCGAGGGCACGGTGGAGGTGGAGGGGCGCGTGACCGCGCTGATCGAGCTCGGGGCCGGCTTCCACCCGGAGATCTCGGGCCGCGAGAACGTGCTCATCAACGGCATGCTTCTGGGGCTGACGCGGGCCGAAGTCGAGGCGAAGATGCCGGAGATCGTGCGCTTCGCGGACATCGGCGACTTCGTGGAGCAGCCGGTGAAGACGTACTCCTCGGGGATGTACGTGCGCCTGGGCTTCGCGGTGGCGGTGGCCGCCGACCCGGACATTCTCTTGATCGACGAGGTGCTGTCGGTGGGCGACGCGGCCTTCACCCGGCGCTGCCTCGACCGCCTGGCGCGGATGCGGCAGCGGGGCGTCACCATGGTCCTGGTGTCGCACGACCTCGAGCTGGTGACCGCTTTCGCCGACCGCGCCGTGTACCTGGACCGGGGCCGCGTCGCGGCCGAGGGGCCGGCCGACGCCGTCTGCGCCCGCTACCGCTCAGACGCCGCCGGCGAGTCGGTGGAACCCGATGCCGCCGCCTCCTCATCGGGGGGGGCGCCGGTGCGGGTCGTGGAGGAGGGCCGCCGCTGGGGCAACGGCGACGTCGAGATCCTGGCGGTGGAGGCCCTCGCGGGCGCGAGCGGGAGCCCGCAGCGGCTGCTGGCGAGCGGCGAGAAGTGCACCGTCCGTATCCGCTACCGCGTGCACCGGCCGGTGGAGGACTTCGTGTTCGGGATCGCCTGGCACCGCGCGGACGGCGCGCACGTCAGCGGCCACAACACCGCCCTCGCGGGCCTCGAG
>DATIVB010000044.1:0-2892 GCA_035466375.1 Chondromyces sp. | reverse complement strand
GTGCTGGCGCTCGGGATCGGCGCCACCTCGCTGCTGTGGCGCGGCGGCGAGGACCCCGCAGCCGCCTCCGGGCACTCCGCCAATTCCGGCGCCGTGCTGTCGGTGTGGGACTTCGAGGACGGCACCCTCGCCGCCGAGGTTTCCCCGACCGTGGTCGAGGCGAGGGTTCAGACCGCCACCGAGGGCGAGGGCGCGGTGTTCACCAACGACCTCGAGTCCGGCGACCTCGCCTCCTGGTCCTTCCACAGCTGATCCCAATCACATCGTTGGAAGGTTCGAACGTTCGAACGTTGAACGTTGGAAGGTTGGGCTCATCCGCAACTGCGATGCATTGAGGCTTCGGAGACGACCCGTGCCCGGATTCAGATTCAGTGACAGTGGCAGATGACAGCGGCAGTCTCAGTGGCAGTTTCAGTGACAGTTTCAGTGTCAGAGGGCCGCGTCCGTGGCAGCGACCGTGGCAGCGAGCAGGCGGGGCGACCGCAGCACGGCCAGGCCGAGTCGAGCGATGACCGGACACGGTCACCTTCCGAGGCGTCAGCGCGAACCGTCACAACCACGAAGACACCAAGACACCAAGAAATACACCAAGGATTCTCTTCGTGAACATCTTGGTGCCTTGGCGTTTTGGTGGTGATTCGGTTGGGTGGGCGGAAATCCGAAATCCGGCACTGCCCGTCAGGAGCGGAATGTGGCCGACGGCCGGGAAGGAAGGGTGGGTGGAGGTCGGCCATCGGCCACCCGCTCATGGCGGGTAGACGCCGCGGCCATAGGCCGCGAGCAAATCCGAAATGGGCGGGCGGGCGGCATTCCTAATTCCTAATTCCTAATTCCGAATTCGAGCCGTGCCCATCCCAAATTTCCGGTTGAGCCGAACGTTCCAACGTTCCAACGATGTGGGCGGCGGTCTGAGTTAGGATATCCGGTGCCCGGTGTCCCGGGCGCGGGAGGTCCCATGACTCGTCATTTCGTCGCCGTCGCAGCGCTTCTGTCGGTCGCGGCCGGCGCCGCCGCCGCCGAGACGCACCCGTTCACGGTCCACGACATGGTGGCCATGCAGCGCATCGCGGACCCGCAGCCCTCACCGGACGGCGCCCGGGCGGCGTTCGTCGTCACCACGATGGATCTCGAGGCCAACAAGGGCCTGCGCGACATCTGGCTGGTGGGCCTCGACGGCGCCAAGGCGCAGCCCCTGATCACCGACCCGGCCAACGACTGGAGCCCGCGCTGGGGCTCGGACGGGACGCTCTACTTCCTGTCCTCGCGCAGCGGCTCGGCGCAGGCTTGGCGCTGGGACTTCGCCGCCGGCGCCGCCGAGCAGGTGACCGATCTGCCGCTCGCGGTCGAGTCGCTGCAGGTGGGCCCCGGCGGCGCGGCCCTCTACCTCGGCCTCGCGGTCTTCCCGGACTGCGCCGAGCCGGTCCCGTGCACCGCGGCGCGCCTCGAGGCGAAGGCCGCCGCCAGGACCTCGGGCATGATCTTCGACGAGCTCTTCGTGCGTCACTGGGACAGCTTCTCAGACGGCCGGCGCAACCACGTCTTCCGGATGCCGATCGCAGAGGACGGCACTGCCGGCGTTCCGGTCGACCTCATGCCGGGGGTCGACGGCGACTGTCCGACCGTGCCCTGGGGCGGCGACGGCGACTACACGATCTCGCCCGACGACGCCTGGCTGGTGTACAACGCGAAGGTGGTGGAGGGCTCGGAGGAGGCCTGGTCCACCGACTGGGACCTGTGGGCAGTGCCCACCGACGGCTCCGAGCCCGCGGTCTGCCTGACCGAGGCGAACCCGGCGTGGGACAGCGCGCCGACCTTCTCGCCCGACGGCGCCACCCTCGCCTACCTGGCGATGGCGCGTCCCGGCTACGAGTCCGACCGGCGGCGGGTGGTGGTGATGGACTGGGCGACGCGCACCGCGCGCACGCTGACCGAGGCCTGGGACCGCTCGCCGGGCGGGCTCGTCTGGTCCCCCGACGGCGCCGCCCTCTACGCCGCGGCCGACAATGTCGGCAACCAGTCGATCTTTCGCATCGATCCTGAGGACGGCATGGTGTCGGCGGTGCTGACCCCGCACACCAACTCGGACCCGCGTCCGCTTGCCGACGGGCGCCTGCTGTTCGCCCGCGACAGTCTGGTCTCGCCGGTGGAGCTCTTCGTCCTGCCCGAGGACGGCGCTGAGCCGGTGCGGATCACGCACCTCAACGACGAGCGTCTGGCGGCCATCGAGTTCGGCGAGTACCTGCAGTTCTCCTTTCCCGGCGCGAACCACG
Source organism: Chondromyces sp. (assembly GCA_035466375.1). Lineage (GTDB taxonomy): Bacteria > Acidobacteriota > Thermoanaerobaculia > Thermoanaerobaculales > Sulfomarinibacteraceae > Sulfomarinibacter. The sequence continues at coordinate 622 of DATIVB010000044.1, read as the reverse complement.
ACGAGGTCTTCGGCTACCTCCTCCACCCGGTGAACCGCGACCCGTCGAAGAAGTACCCGCTCGCCTTCCTGATCCACGGCGGCCCGCAGGGCAGCTTCGGCGACCACTGGCACTATCGCTGGAACCCGCAGGTCTACGCCGGCCACGGCTACGCCGTGGTGATGATCGACTTCCACGGCTCCACCGGCTACGGCCAGGCCTTCACCGATGCCATCAACGGCGACTGGGGTGGGGCCCCTTACGAGGACCTGATGAAGGGGCTCGATCACGTGCTGCGCAGTCATCGCTGGATCGACCCGGAGCGCATGGCCGCCGCGGGGGCGAGCTTCGGCGGCTACATGATCAACTGGATCCAGGGCCAGACCGACCGCTTCGCCGCCCTGGTCTGCCATGACGGCAACCTCGACGAGTTCATGGCCTACTTCGAGACCGAGGAGCTGTGGTTCCCCGAGTGGGAGCACGGCGGCACGCCCTGGGAGAACCCCGAGGGCTACCGCAAGCACTCGCCGGTGCGCTTCGTCGCCAACTGGAAAACCCCCGAGCTGGTGATCCACGGCGCCCTCGACTACCGGGTCGTGGACACCCAGGGGCTGGCCACCTTCAACGCCCTGCAGCGCCTCGG
>DATIVB010000043.1:0-4858 GCA_035466375.1 Chondromyces sp. | reverse complement strand
GATTTCGGATTTCGGATTTCGGATTTCCACCCACCCACCTGAACCACAGAGGCACGGAGAACACAGAGAAATCACAGAGAGGAATCATGACCTCGCAACAAGCTCATCTCTGAAGGCTCTTGCGATGGGTCGGGAATCCCTCCGTGCGGCTCTGTGTCCTCTGTGCCTCTGTGGTTCAAGCGCCTCTTCGAATCGATTGGTGTGAACGACCCGGAGGTGGCTACGCCGCGGTCGCGCCGCCTGCTCGTCGCCCGGGTCACTGCCACCGACGCGGCCCTCTGGCACTGAAACTGCCACTGAAACTGTCACTGAGACTGCCACTGTCATCCGCCGCTGTCACTGCACCTGAATCCGGCCACGGAAACGGAGATGGTCAGGGGATTGGCCCGCGATTGATCCGCCGGTGTCGGGAGAGTACACTCGAACCGCTTCGGGAGCGGGGAAGACGGTGCGAGTCCGTCGCGGTCCCGCCGCTGTGACCGGGGACGAACGCCGAGGACGCCACTGTGATCTCGCGATCATGGGAAGGTTCGGCTGCCAGGACGATCCGGGAGCCAGAAGACCCGACCTGAAGCGCGCGGCGAGGCCCTCGCGGAACGGGGCGATCGCGGCGGCGAACGACCGTGGATGAAAAACGGCATCCCGGGCCCACGAGGGCCCGGGTTTTTGTTTGGAGGACAATGCTCCGAGGCCGGCTCACCGTTCTGCTCGCGCTCGCCGTGGCGGCGGGCTGGGACTGCGCCCCCCGCACCCCGGACGGACCCGAGCCGGCGCCGGCGGCGCCGCAGCGGATCGTCTCGTTGGCGCCGAGCCTGACCGAGACCCTGTTCGCCCTTGGGGTCGGCGACCGCGTCGTGGGCGTCACCCGTTACTGCGCGCACCCGCCGGCGGTTCGCGGCCTGCCGCGGGTCGGCGGCCACCTCGACCCGAGCTACGAGGCCATCGTGGCGCTCGAGCCCGATCTGGTGGTGGTGATCCCGTCCAGCGAGGCCAGCGAGCGCAGGCTCGGGTCCCTCGGCGTGCCGGTGCTGCGCGTCGACCAGCACGACGTCGACGGCGTGCTGGACTCGATCTCCGTCCTCGCCGAGGCCTGCGGGGTCGAAGAGCGCGGTGCGGCCCTGCGGCGCGACATCGAGCGCCGCCTCGAGGCGGTGGCGCGCGCGGCGGCGGGCCGGGCGCGGCCGCGGACGGTGGTTGTGGTGGGGCACGAGATCGGCGCCGGGGCGGTGCGGTCGGTGTGGGCGGCGGGGCCGGAGACCTTCTACGACGGCGTTCTCGAGCTCGCCGGCGGGGTCAACGCCATCGAAAGCGGCGTCGTGCGCTACCCGGAGCTCTCCCGCGAGGGCCTGGCCGCCCTCGACCCCGACGTCGTGATCGACGTCGTCGCCGGCGTCGAGGAGCGGGGGATGGACATCGAGCGCATCCGCGCCGGCTGGCGGGCGCTGACCGAGCTGCGGGCGGTGCGCGAGGGCCGGGTGCGGGTCCTCGAGGGCGACGTGATGGTGGTGCCGGGGCCGCGCCTTCCGGAGATGGTCGCGGCGGTGTCGGCCGCGCTGGCCGCGGAGCGCGACGGGGGCGGGCTTTGAGCGGGTCGATGATCGCGACCGAAGAGCTGTGCGTCAGGCTCGGCGACACCGAGGTCCTGCACCGGGTCTCGCTGCGCGTCGCACGCGGCGGGTTCCTGGCGGTCGTCGGCCCCAACGGCGCCGGGAAGTCGACCTTGCTGCGCTGCCTCGACGGCATCATCCGCCCGTCGTCGGGCCGGGTGGAGGTGGACGGGCGGCCGCTCGCGCAGCTCAGCCGCCGCGAGCTCGCGCGCACCGTGAGCTACGTGCCGCAGCCCGACGGCGGCGTCCTCGAGTTCACGGTGCGGTCCTTCGTCGAGATGGGCCGCTTCCCGCACCTCGGCTCGTGGGCGGCGCTCACCGCGACGGACGTCGCCGCGGTGCGCGAGGCGATGGAGCTGACCGAGGTGGCGGCGCTTGAAGAGCGGAGCATGGCCTCGCTTTCGGGCGGCGAGCGGCAACGGGCGTCGATCGCCGCCGCGCTGGCGCAGGGCGGGTCGGTGCTGCTCCTCGACGAGCCCACCAGCTTTCTCGACTACCGCCACCAGGGGCAGGTTCTCGACCTCGTCGACCGCCTGCACCGCGAGCGGGGGCTGACGGTGGTGGCGGTCACCCACGACCTCAACAGCACGGTCCCCTCGGCGGACGCGGTGATCGCCCTCAAAGAAGGGCGGGTCGTTTTCGAAGGCCGGCCCGCCGAGCTGCTGCGCGAGCAGACCCTGGCCACGATCTTCGACGCCGAGTTCAACCTCGTCGCGGGCGGCCACCGCGGCCTGCCGATCGTGCAGCCGGCCCGGAGCGGCTCGTGAGCACCGCCCTGCGCCTGGCGGCGCTCGGCTGCTTCGCGCTCGCGGTCATCGCGCTCATGCCGCTCGTGGGCCAGCTCGCGCTGCCGCCGTCGGTCCTGCTCGAGCCCCGCGGCAGCGATCCGGCGGCGGTGATCTTCTGGCAGATCCGGGTGCCGCGGGTGCTGGCGGCCTTCATCGGCGGGGCGGGCCTGGCCCTCGGCGGGGCGGTGTTCCAGGCGGTCTTCCGCAACCCGCTGGCCACCCCCTACACCCTCGGCGTCGCCAGCGGCGCCTCGATGGGGGTCGCGCTCGCGAGCAGGCTCGGCCTGACCGCGGCGGTGCTCGGGCTGTCGGCGACCTCGGCGGCGGCCTTCGCCGGCGCGCTGCTCGCGGTGGCGGTGGTGTGGGGGCTGACCCGGCTTCGGCCGGACCTCTCGTCGACGGTGCTCCTGCTTGCAGGGGTGGCCATGAACTTCTTCTTCTCGTCGGTGATCCTCTTCGTGCAGTACACCGCCTCCCTCGGCGACTCGTACCGCATCATCCGCTGGCTGATGGGCGGGCTCGGCGCGGTCGACCTCGCCACCGTCGCGCACATGACGCCGGTGGTCGTGCTCGGGGCGGTGGTGATCGGGTGGCACGCGCGGGCCCTCGACCTGCTCACCACCGGCACTGAGGTCGCGGCGAGCCGCGGCGTGTCGGTGGCCCGGACCCGGACGGTGCTGTTCCTCGCCACCTCGGTCATGATCGGTGGGGTGGTCGCGGCCTGCGGGCCGATCGGCTTCGTCGGCATGATGGCCCCCCACATCTGCCGCCTGCTGGTGGGCCCGAACCACCGCACTCTGTTGCCGGCCTCCGCGCTCTTCGGGGGCGCGTTTCTCGCCCTCTGCGACACCGCAGCGAGAACGATGCTGGCGCCGGCCGAGCTGCCGGTGGGGGTGATCACCGCCTTCCTCGGGGCGCCGTTCTTTCTCTGGCTGCTGGTGCGGCGCTCCGGTCCCGGCATTCGGATCTGAGCAAGCTGCCTTAGAATCCCGGGATGGACAGATTCCCGACTTCTTCGGCGCGCCTCGCGGCACGGGTGGCCTTCGCGATCCTGCTGGCAACCTCTGCCTCCCTCGCCGTGGCCGGCAGTCCGCAGGCATGGCCGACCCCGGCCGCGACGCCGACGCAGGCGCCCGCGGACGGTCCCGAAACTGCCCCGTCGCCGACGCCGACCCCGGTCCCGGGCGGCGACGAGGAGCCCGGCGGCGCATCGAGGCAGACGACAGGCGAGATTGGAGACACTGCGGCGGAAGTCGAGGTGCCCCCGCAGGAGGCCGAGCAGACCAACCCTGGAGCTGTCGCCTTCACCGACTACCGCCCCTTCGACCTCGAGAGTATCCAGCCGCAGAGCTTCGAATCGAGGTGGCAGGGTTTCGTGGCCGGGGTGCGGGGCCTGACCAGGTACAGTCTCTTCGACGAGGCGGTCAAGTTCCGGCTCGGCGCGAGGTTCCAGGTCGACGCCACGGCGGGCGACGGCAATGAGGCGTTTCAGTCGTTCTACGGGCCCATCGAGGGGGACCTCGGTTTCCGCCGCGGTGCGATCTTCGCTGTCGGCCGGATCAAAGAGTTCAACTTCGAGTTCGCCTTCGATTTCGGCATCGACTGGGGCGTGGACAGCGCGTGGATCGAGGGCGCCGAGGGTGGGCTCGAGGTGTGGGGCCACTTCCTCGGGAAGCTGCGCCTCGGTTTCATGAGCGAACCCTTCAGCCTCGAGCGGCAGACGAGCGGCTATAACACCTCGTTCCTCGAACGGTCCCTGCCGGTGCAGACCTTCTCGCCCGGCTCCAACATCGGCGCCATGGTACACAACGTGGGCGAGCGCGGTCGGATGGCCTGGGCTGTGGGGTTGTTCTCGGTCGGCAGGAGCAACGACCAGAACGCGAGCACCTCGAGGGGCTCGGCGACCGCTCGGGTCAGCTGGCTGCCGGTCTTTCGCGACGGGGGCCGCCGGCTCGTCCACCTCGGGATGGCGGCGAGCACACGGTCGCCGACCGGGGGGGACCTCAGGTACCGCTCCCGCCCGGAAGCCCGCTCCGTGATCTACCTCGTCAACACCGGCGAAATGTCATCCAGCCGGGTGCGCCTGCTGGGTGCCGAGCTGGCGACGGTGAACGGCCCCCTGTGGGCGGCGGCCGAGCACATTCTGAGCGACGTTTCGGCGGACACCCTGGACAACCCGGTGTTTCGCGGTTCGTACGTCCAGGTCGGGTGGTTCATCACCGGCGAGACCCGGCCGTACCGGACCAACAGCGGCACCTTCGACCGGGTGCGCCCGCTCACCAAGTGGACGGGGGGCAGCCCCTTCAAAAAGCGCGGCAGCGGCGCCTGGGAGATCGTCGGGCGAATTTCCACGGTCGACCTCGAGGACGGCCTGGTCGAAGGCGGCGAGCTGCTGGATTTCGGCGCCGCCCTCAACTGGTACGTCAATGCCACGACCCGCATCGGCCTCAACTACATCCGCGC
>DATIVB010000042.1:0-3848 GCA_035466375.1 Chondromyces sp. | reverse complement strand
CCGGATCGGCAGCAGGGCGCCGAGCTCGCCGTCGGGGCCGGCGACGTAGGTGGGGTCGTCCTCGAGCTCGGCAACGTACGGCCCGGCCCAGCCGGGCGCGACATTGGCCGGATTACGGAGCTTGTGCGAGGTGCGACCGATCTCGACTCCGTACAGCTCCGAGACGTGGGCCGCCACCATCGGAGCCTTCTCGCGGCAGACCGTGATGCCGGCCGCCGGGCCGCCCTCGTCGAGGGCCGCCGAGAGCTCGCCCATGAGCTCCGACGCCAGCGCATTGGTGGCGGTGAGGATGAGCTCCTGCTGCGCCTTCTGGGTCTCGTTCATGAGCCCCGGCAGGACCTTCTCCCATTGCGCCGGCGCAGCTTCCTCGGCGACCTCCACCGGCTCCTCGACTGGCCCGGCGCACCCGAACACATTGAGCAGGCCCAGGACACAGATCACGATCGTCGCTCTCATCTCGCCCTCCTTCCCGGAACGCCTGCTCGAGCACGCGGCGCCCCGCCTCGTGAAGCACGACAGAAGACACCGGGGCGCGCTGGACACCCGGCGAGAAGATGTCGATCCATACGGAAATGATCGGGCGGCGAACCCCGGATGTCAAACCGCAGCGGGCCGGACCCGCTGCACTGCGACGCCCGCATCCGCCGCCAGGCTCTCGAGCTCCGGTCTTGACGGGCCATCGCTTCAACACTATATTTCGCGAGGTAACGAAATGAATACCGCCAACCTCGATCTCGCCGTCCGTACTGCCCGCGCCCTCGGCCACCCGGCTCGGATGCGCATCGTGGCCATGCTGCAATCGGGCGAGCTCTGCGTGTGCCAGATCACAGAGGTCCTCAAGCTCGCTCCGTCCACGGTGTCCGCCCACCTCAAGGAGCTGCGCCGGGCCGGCCTGACCCTGGAGCGCAAGGACGGCAAGTGGGTCCACTTCAGCCTCGCCCACGACCCCGCCGCCCGCTCCTGGATCGAGACCTCGCTCGCGGCGCTGGGCGACGACCCGCAGCTCGAAGCCGATCGCGACCTGGTGGCCGAGCTGCGGCGGCTGCCGGTCGAGGATCTCTGCCGGCTGGGCTACGAGGTCGCCGCCGCAGCGCGCCGACACCGCACCAGCGTCCGCCCCTGAGGGCGCCCCCGGAGGACGTATGACCGCCCACGAAAGCGTCGCCAAAAAGCTCTCCCTGCTCGACCGCTACCTGACCGTGTGGATCTTCGCCGCGATGATCGTCGGCGTCGGCTGGGGCCACCTGTGGCCGGGGATCGCCGGTTTCTGGAACCGGTTCTCGGTCGGGACCACCAACATCCCCATCGCCATCGGTCTGATCCTGATGATGTATCCGCCCCTGGCCAAGGTGCGCTACGAGGAGATGGGGCGGGTGTTCCGCGACTGGAAGGTGCTGGCCCTGTCGCTGGTCCAGAACTGGATCGTGGGCCCCATCCTCATGTTCCTTCTCGCCATCGCCTTCCTCGCCGACAGACCGGAGTACATGGTCGGGCTGATCCTCATCGGGCTCGCCCGCTGCATCGCCATGGTCATCGTGTGGAACGAGCTCGCCCGCGGCGACACCGAGTACTGCGCCGGCCTGGTCGCTTTCAACTCGGTCTTCCAGGTGCTCTTCTTCTCGGTCTACGCCTGGTTCTTCATCACCGTCCTGCCGCCCTTGTTCGGGCTCGCCGGGACCGAGGTCCGCGTGACCATCGGCCAAATCGCCGAGAGCGTCTTCATCTACCTCGGCATCCCCTTCCTGGCCGGCATCATCACCCGCTTCTCGCTCATCAAGCTCAAGAGCAAGGAGTGGTACCACAGCACCTTCATCCCCAAGATCAGCCCGATCACCTTGATCGCCCTGCTCTTCACCATCCTGGTGATGTTCTCGCTCAAGGGGGAGTACATCGTCCAGCTGCCCTTCGACGTGGTCCGCATCGCGATCCCACTGGTGATCTACTTCGTCGTCATGTTCCTGGTGTCGTTCGCCATGTCGAAGAAGGTCGGCGCCGACTACGGACGCTCGACGACGCTCTCCTTCACCGCCGCGTCGAACAACTTCGAGCTCGCGATCGCGGTCGCCATCGCCACCTTCGGCATCGACTCAGGGGTGGCCTTCGCGGCGGTCATCGGCCCGCTGGTGGAGGTCCCGGTCCTGATCGGCCTGGTCAACGTGGCCCTGTACTTCCGGCAGCGCTTCTTCTCGGGCGCTCCGACGACGGCCGGGGAGGCCGCCGGATGAGCGCCGCCGACGCCGGCAGCCACGCGCTCCTGCCTGCGCTTTCAGCATACGTCGCCGACGCCCTCGCCGAGCTCGACCAGATCCCGGCCGAGCGCCGGGTGCAGCTCCGCGACCTCGCCCTGTTCGTCGCCGAGCGCACGCGCGGCGGCGAGCGCGCGCCTCTGATTTTCATCTGCACCCACAACTCGCGCCGTTCTCACATGGCGCAGCTGTGGGCGCAGGCGGCGGCGCACCACTTCGGCACCAATGGGGTCGAGACCTACTCCGGAGGCACCGAGGCCACCGCTTTCGACCCGCGCGCCGTCGCCGCCCTCGAGCGTACGGGCTTCGCGATCGAGGCGACGTCCACGGTCGAAAACCCCGTCTACGCCGTCCGCTTCTCCGAGTCCGCCGAGCCCATCAGGTGCTTCTCCAAGGTCTACGACCAGCCACCCAACCCGACGGAGGGCTTCTGCGCCGTCATGACCTGCGGCGCCGCCGACGCGGGCTGCCCGGTCGTCTTCGGCGCCGACGAGCGGATCGCGATCACCTACGACGATCCCAAGGCCGCCGACGGCTCCCCGCAGGAGAAGGCGGTCTACGACGAACGCTGCCGCCAGATCGCGCGCGAGATGCTCTACGCCCTCTCACAAGTCAGTGACATCTGACCGGCGACGCCGGCTCTCCACCCTTGACCGCAGCAGAGTAAGACGCTATCTTACCACCGTGAAAACGACGATTTCCTCCAAGGGCCAGATCGTGCTGCCGGCCGAACTGCGGCGGGAGGACGACCTCAGGCCGGGCGACCGGTTCGAGGTCGAGCGGCTGGAAGCTGGATCCTACGTGCTTCGCCGGGTGACGGATCGGCCGAACCGGGGGCTGGTCGAGCTGCTGCGCTCGTGCCCCGTCCACGATTGGTTCGTGGCGGCCGACCGCGGCTCCACCACGGATGACGTCGTCCCGGCCAACCTGGGATGAAATACCTCGTCGATGCCAACGTCCTGTCGGAGGCCACGAGGGCGAGACCGGACCCGAACGTGGTGGCGTGGTTGGAAGCGCACGAGCCGGAGGTCGTTATCGACGCCATCGTGCTCGGCGAGCTGGCGGTCGGCGTCGCCGCCCTGCCCGGAGGCCGCAAGAGGTCCCGACTCGAGGCGTGGTTCGAAACACTGGTCGCGACCGTCGAGTGCCTGCCGTGGGATGCCGCCGCGGCCCGGGAGTGGGCCCGGCTCGTCGTTGAGCTGCGCCGCCGCGGCCGGGCGATGCCGCTGTTCGACAGCATGATCGCCGCAACGGCGCGAGCCCACGACCTCACGATAGTGACACGCAACATCCGCGACTTCGAGCCGACGGGACTCGATGTCGTCAACCCCTTCGCCGACAGCGACCCGCCAGCTTCCGTCCAGGAGCCCGCGAGCACATACCGTCTCGGTTGACGGCCTGCGCCTCTCGAAAATCGAGTCCGGCGGGTGTCCCCCACAGGACCGACCATCCGTTGACCGGCCGGCGGCACCGCGAGGCGCGTTCCGATCGCATCGTCCGACACGACTCTGCTACGCTCCGCGGGCCGGCGACCGTAGCCGCCGGCGGCTTTGGAGGTGCAGGCGTGCTCACAGGTTCAGAGCGGAAGCACCTGCGCGGTCT
>DATIVB010000041.1:0-2648 GCA_035466375.1 Chondromyces sp. | reverse complement strand
CCCCCCCGGCACGCGAGACGCGTGCCCCACAAAGGGAGATCGTCGCGATGGCCTTGTGAGGCAGCCGTCCCGGCTGCCGGGCGGGCGGGCGGCAACCCAAAACTCAAAACTCAAAACTCAAAACTCCCCTGCCGGGCGGGGGCCAATTCCGAATTCCGAATTCCGAATTCCGAATTCAGGTGTGGTGGGCGGGTGAAGTACGCCGAGCTGCACTGCGCATCCGCCTTCTCCTTCCTCGAGGGGGCGTCGCAGCCCGAGGACCTGGTGGCGCGGGCGGCGGAGTTGGATCTTCCCGCGGTGGCACTGGTGGACCGCAACACCCTCTCCGGCGCGCCCCGCTTCTGGAAAGCGGCGAAGGACGCGGGCATCAAGCCGCTGGTGGGCGCGGAGATCGTCTTGGACGAAAACTCAGACACACGAATTAGGAATGAGGAATTAGGAATGAGGAATGCCACCCACCCGCCGGAATCGACCACGGGGGGGCGGTCGGGAATTCCTAATTCAGAATTCCTAATTCCTAATTCAAAATTACGGGGACCGCTGGGCCTCGTCCCCGACCCTCCCCCACCCGGCACGCCGCGTCCCCGGCTCACGCTCCTGGCCTGCGACCGCCGCGGCTACCGCAACCTCTGCCGGCTGCTCACCGAGGCCGCGCGCGGCCGCCCCAAGGGCCGGGCCCGCGCCGCCTGGTCGCAGGTGGCGGCCCACGCCGATGGGCTCCACTGTCTGACCGGCGGCGCCGAGGGGGTCGTCGCCCAGCGGCTCGTGCACCGCGGCCTCGACGCCGCCCGCCGCCAGCTCGAGCGCCTCCACCACCTCTTCCCGGGCCGCCTCCACGTCGAGCTGCAGCGCCACCGCCTGCGCGACGAGGAGCACCGTAACCGGGCGCTCGTGGACCTCGCGCGGGCCCTGCGGCTGCCGCTGGTGGCCACCGGCGGCGCCCGCTACGCGCGGCCGGCCAACCGCGACCTCGCCGATGTCCTCGCCTGCATCCGCGAGGGCGTCACGCTGGACGGGGCCGGACGCCTGCTCGAGGGCGGCCGCGAGCGCCACCTGCGCTCGCCGCGCGAGATGGCCATGCTGCACGCCGACCACCGGCGGGCGGCGGCCGCGGCCGGCGCGCTCGCCGACGAGCTCGAGTTCACCCTCGACGACCTCGGCTACCGCTTCCCCGACTACCCGCTGCCGCCGGGCGAGAGCCCCATCTCCCACCTGCGCCGGGTGACCTGGGACGGCGCCCGCACCCGCTTCCGGCCCTTGACCGCACGCGCCCAGGCGCAGCTCGAGCGCGAGCTCGAGCTGATCGGGAAGCTCGACCTCGCAGGCTACTTCCTCATCGTCTGGGACATCGTCCGCTTCTGCCGGCGCGAGGGCATCATGGCCCAGGGCCGCGGCTCGGCCGCCAACTCGGCGGTCTGCTACGCCCTCTCCATCACCGCCGTCGACCCGGTCAAAATGGAGCTCCTCTTCGAGCGCTTCCTCTCCGAGGAGCGCGGCGAGTGGCCCGACATCGACCTCGACCTGCCGTCGGGCGAGCAGCGCGAGAAGGTCATTCAGCACGTCTATGAGCGCTACGGGCCGCACGGCGCCGGGATGACGGCCAACGTGATCACCTACCGCGCGAAATCGGCGGCGCGCGAGGTGGGCAAGGCGCTGGGCTTCTCGCTCGAGCAGGTGGACCGCATCTCCAAGCGCTTCGGGCGCCACATGGCGACCGAGATCCGGGAGGGCGCCCGTGACCTCGACGCCGAGCTGGCGGCGGTCGGCTTCGACCCGGCCTCGCGCCGGATCGAGCTCTTCAAGCGGCTGTGGTGGGAGATCCACCACCTCCCCCGCCACCTCGGCCAGCACTCGGGCGGCATGGTCGTCGCCCAGGGGCGGCTCGACGAGGTGGTGCCTCTGGAGCCGGCGGCGATGGAGAACCGGACCGTGATCCAGTGGGACAAGGACGACTGCGCCGACCTCGGGCTGATCAAGGTCGACCTCCTCGGCCTCGGCATGCTGGCCGCCCTCGAGGAGGCGATCCCCATGATCCGCACCCACGAGGGGGTGGAGATCGACCTCGCGCACCTGCCTCCCGACGACCCGAAGACCTACGACCTCATCCGCCGCGCCGACACCGCCGGCGTCTTCCAGATCGAGAGCCGGGCGCAGATGGCTTCACTGCCCCGCAACAAACCGGTGAACTTCTACGACCTCGTGGTGCAGGTGGCGATCATCCGCCCCGGACCGATCGCCGGCAACATGACCAACCCCTACCTCGAGCGCCGCCAGGGGCGGGAGCCGGTGACCTACGCCCACCCTTGTCTGGAGCCGATCCTCGAGCGCACCCTCGGCGTGCCCCTGTTCCAGGAGCAGCTGTTGCGGATGGCGATGGCGACGGCCGGGTTTTCGGGCGGCGAGGCCGAGGAGCTGCGGCGGGCGATGGGTTTCAAGCGCTCGCGGGAGCGGATGGCGACGATCGAAGCGCGGCTGCGCGCCGGCATGGCGAAGCGCGGCATCGGCGCCGAGGCCCAGGAGCAGATCGTGCGCTCCATCACCTCCTTCGCCCTCTACGGCTTCCCCGAGTCGCACTCGGCGAGCTTCGCCCTCATCGTCTACGCCTCCGCCTACCTCAAGGCGCACCACCCGGCGGCCTTCTACGCCAG
>DATIVB010000040.1:0-3728 GCA_035466375.1 Chondromyces sp. | reverse complement strand
GATCCGATTCGGGCTCCGATGCGGCTTGCGGGATCGATCGAACAATTCACATGCACCGCCACTCTCGAATCGCCGCAACCACTTGTAGATCGTCTGCCGACTCACACCGTACTCGCTGCTCAAAACGCTGACCCGCTCACCCTCTCGATGCCTGATGACAGCCTCCATCCTGGACTCCACGACACCCTTCTCCTTCCATGGCATCCCCACCCCCTTTTCGAAGGCCCAAGAATGCCAAAAGTGTCAACGATGTCCTGAGGTCGAACTGTCAACCATGTCCTGAGGTTCTACACCTGAAGGGTCCGCCTACATCCGGGCCCGGCACCGCATCCACCTCGTGATCGCTGCCCCGGTCGCTGCCCTCTGAACCTGCCGCTGCCACTGCCATCTGACGCTGTCACTGAACCTAAGGGCGGGCACGGAGACGGCGACGGAGACGGGCGGACAGGTGGGAACGCTCAACGTTCAAACGTTCGAACGTTCCAACGTTGTGCGATGACCTATGCCGGCGCCGGCTCGAGAACCTCCTCGAGAACCCGGGCGAGGCGGCGGACGCCTTCGGCGATGCGCTCCTCGGGCATGGCCGAGAAGTTGAGGCGCAGAGTGTTCTCGTGGCCGCCGTTGGCGAAGAAGGCGCTCCCGGGGACGAATGCGACCTGCGCTTCGAGGCAGCCTTCGAGCAGCTTGCGGGCGTCGATGCCCTCGGGTAGCTCGAGCCACAGGAAGAGCCCGCCCGCGGGACGGGTGACGCGCACGCCCGGCGGCAGGTCGGCCGCGAGGGCCGCCAGCATGGCGTCGCGCCGCCCCCGGTAAACGCGCCGCAGGCGTTCGATGTGACCCTCCAGGTCGCAGTCGAGCATGAAGCGGGCCGCCAGCAACTGGGTCAGGCTCGATGTGTGGAGGTCGACACCCTGCTTGACCAGCACGTAGCGGCGCAGGATCTCGGGCTCAGCGGCCACCCATCCCAGGCGGAGGCCCGGCGACAGGATCTTGGAGAAGGTGCCGAAGAAGATCACCAGCCCCGAGCTGTCGAGGGACGCGACCGTCGGCAGCGGTTCGCCCTCGTAGCAGAGCTCGGCGTAGGGGGCGTCCTCCACCACCGGCACCGAGAACCGCGCGGCGATCTCGACCAGCGACCGCCGGCGCTCGACCGACCAGCGGCGGCCCGAGGGGTTCTGGAAGTCGGGAACCACGTAGATCAGCCTCGCCCGCTCCTCGATCCCCAGCAAACGCTCGAGCTCCCCGGGCAGCATGCCGTCGTCGTCGGTCGGGACCTCGACGAACCGGGGCCGGTAGGAACGCAGCGCGTTGATGGCGCCGAGGTAGGTGGGGCTCTCGCAGAGCACGGCGTCGCCCTCGTCGAGGAAGACCTTGCCCGTGAGATCGAGCGCCTGCTGCGAGCCGCTGACCACGAGCACCTCGTCCGCGGTGCGGTGCAGCCCGAAGCGATCACCCAGCCGGTCGGCGATGAGCTCCCGCAGCACAGCCAGCCCTTCGGTCGGCGCGTACTGCAGGGCGCGCGCGCCGTCGCTGAGCAGGACCTCCCGGGCGAGCTCGGCCATCTCGGCGGCGGGCAGGAGCTCCGTCGCCGGCAGCCCGCCGGCGAAGGAAATCACCTCCGGGCGCTGGGTGACCTTGAGGATCTCGCGGATGTCCGACGCACGCAAGTGCTGCATGCGGCCGGCGAAGTTCAATTCTCGACGGGTCATACCATCCTCCTCTGCAATCTCACACCACCGGCGCCGTCGCCGCGCCTTCCCGGACGGGACGAGGAACCATGGCGGCGGCCTCGCGGATCGCCTCGAGCAACCGTCCGATGCCGACGCCGATGGAGTCCTCGGAACAGTGGGTGAAGTTCAGCCGCAGGCCGTTCTCGGGCGCTTCGGCTGCGAAACAGGCGCGCCCGGGCAGCACGGTGACCCCACGGCCGACGGCAAGCCTCATGAGGGACGACTGCTCGATCCCTTCGGGGATCCGGCACCAGATGTAGAAGCCGCCGGCGGGCACCCGGAAGTCGAGGTCCAGGGTGGACTCCCGGTCGAGCGCCGCGGCCATCAGATCGCGCCGGCGGCGGTAGGCGCCCTTGAGGCCTTCGATGTGGCCATCGAGGAAGCCGTCGCGGACGAAGCGCTCCAGCAGGTACTGCCCGAAGCTGTTGCTGTGCAGGTCCGCGCTCTGCTTGGCGAGCACGAGCTGGCGCAGCACCACTGGCGGCGCCACCACGTAGCCGACCCGCAACCCCGGCAGCACGACCTTGGAAAATGTGCTCAGATAGATCACCAGGCCGCGCTCATCCAGGGCCTTGAGGGAGGGCAGGGCCTCGCCTTCGTAGCGCAGCTCCGAGTAGGGGTCGTCCTCGAGAACCGGCACCTGCCAGCGGGCGGCGAGCTCGAGCAGGTGGCGGCGTCGCTCGAGGCTCATCACCGCGCCGGACGGGTTCTGGAAGGTGGGTAGGGTGTAGATCAGCTTCGGCCGGTGGTGCTCGAGCACCGAGGCGAGAATGTCGGTCCGCATGCCGTGAGCGTCCACCGGCACCCCGAGCATTCGCGCCCGCGCACTCCGGAAGACCTGCAGGGCGCCGATGTACGAGGGCTCCTCGACCACCACGGCGTCACCGGGGTCGAGCAGCACCCGCGCCAGGAGGTCGAGCCCCTGCTGCGAGCCGGAGACCACGAGGACCTGCGGGATGCTGGCATGGACGCCCCGTGAGGCGAGCCAACATGCGAGAGTCTCGCGCAGCGGCGTGTGCCCCTCGGTGGGGCTGTGCAGGAGGGCAGCCGGTCCGGCGTCGCGCAGGATTTTCGCGGTCAGCTCGCCGACGGTCTCGAGGGGCAGCAGCTCGGTCGCCGGCAGACCGATGGCGAAGGAGATCAGGTCGCGGCGCTCGGTCAGGGCCAGCAGATCGGAGAGGACCGGGTCTCGGGCGCGGGCCGCGCTGTCGCGGAAGAGCTGGCGCCAGGGCACCTCGACGCCTGCGCCGGCAGGTACCGCGGCGGCCGGCGGCCGGAGCACCGCGGTGCCGCGACCGACGTGGGAATCCACGAGCCCGAGAGCCTTGAGCTCACGGTAGGCGTTGAGAATGGTGGATCGGTTCACGCCGAGGGCTGCCGCCAGCCGCCGCTCGGGCGGCAGCCGGAAGCCTTCCGGCAGCGCCCCGGCGAGGATCATCTCCTGGAGCCGGCGCACCACCTGGCGGTAGATGGGCTCGTCGCTGTTCCGGTCGATGGTGATGTCCAACTGCAACCTCCGGGGTGCGTTCGCTGCCGTCAGGCGGGTCCGGCCGCCGCAGTGACGGTCCCGCGCGAACACCGTCCGTGCTTCCGGATCCGGCAGGCCGGCGCCGCCTCGACCCTGGGACAGCCGTGGATGCGGGCGATGCCCTCGGCGAAGCGCACCAGACGCGTCCCGAGCCCCCGCCCACCATGTTTGGGATCCACCGCGAGCACCAGGATGGCCGCGCGGGCCAGGCACCCATCGGGCGCCCACTCGAGTTCGAGCCCGAGGACGGCGCGCAGCCGATCCTCTTCTTCCGCAACCAGAATCCGGTCCGGCGGCAGCTTCGGCAACCCACGCAGCACCGCGCAGGTGTCGCGCAGCCAGCCGACGTCGGAGGCTCGCATCGCGCGCTCCAGCTCCTGAATGTCGCCGTGTCGGATGTGCATGGTCGTCCTCCGTCCTCGCCCGCCCTCGTCGATTGGCTCCATCCATTTCCCAATATATTCCGTATA
>DATIVB010000039.1:0-13437 GCA_035466375.1 Chondromyces sp. | reverse complement strand
GCGCGGCGCGTCGTCCGACGAGCTCGGGATCTTCTTCCGCCAGGTGGTGCGCGAGAACGGCCACGACCCGGCGGACATCTCCGGGATCGGCTTCTGCTCGGTGGTGCCGGACATCAACCACTCGCTGGTCAACGCCTGCCGGCGGTACTTCGACCTCGAGCCCTTCAACCTCCGCCCGGGCGTCAAGACCGGGCTCAAGATCCGCTACAAGAACCCCGCCGAGGTCGGGGCCGACCGCATCGCCGGCGCGGTCGGCGCGGTCGCACGCTACCCCGACGAGGAGCTCGTCATCATCGACTTCGGCACCGCCACCACGGTCGAGGCGGTGAGCGCCGAGCGCGAGTACCTGGGGGGCGTGATCGTCCCCGGCCTCATGATCTCGATGCGCTCGCTGGAGCAGAACACGGCCGGGCTGCCCAAGGTGGAGATCGTGCGCCCCGACCGGATCTGCGGCCGCTCCACCGTCGACAGCATCCAGGCGGGGCTCTACTGGGGACACCTCGGCATGGTGCGCGAGGTCCGGGACCGGCTGGCGAAGGAGTGCTTCGCGGACCGGCGGCCGGTGGTCATCGCCACCGGCGGCTTCGCGGGCCTCTTCGCCGACGCCGGCCTCTTTGACGTCGTCGCCCCCGACCTCGCCCTCGAGGGCATCCGCATCGCGCAGGAGATGAACCAGTGAAGATCGAGATGCTCAAGTCCAAGATCCACCGCGCCACCGTCACCGGCGCGGAGCTCGACTACACGGGCTCGGTTTCGATCGACCCCGAGCTGTGCGCGGCCGTCGGCCTGCGGGAGTTCGAGAAGGTCGACGTGCTCGACATCGACAACGGCGCCCGCCTGACGACCTACGTCATCCTCGGCGCGCCGGGCGAGGTCTGCCTCAACGGCGCCGCCGCCCGCCTCGTCGCGAAGGGCGACCGGGTGATCATCGTCGCCTACGCCCAGCTCGACGAGAGCGAGGCGGAGACCTTCCGGCCGAAGATCGTGCTGGTGGACGGGCGCAACCGGATCATCGACAGGCTCTGATCCAGGGCCCATCCGGAGCTCGGGGCCGCGCGCTGGACTTTTCGGGCTGCCAGAACAGTTTCCGTTTCGAAAGCGAGGTCCGATCATGAGCGAAGCGAAGATCGCCGGCACCAATCCCCACGTCCTGAAGCTCGAGCCGGGCAGCTACTGGTGGTGTGCCTGCGGGCGCTCCGCGTCGCAGCCCTTCTGCGACGGCTCGCACGCCGGCACCGGGCTCGAGCCGGTGGAGGTGGTGATCGAGGCGCCGCGCACGGCGGCTCTGTGCCTGTGTAAGCAGACCGCCGGGGCGCCCTTCTGCGACGGCACCCACTCGAAGCTGTAGACGTTCAGCCCGGCGGCCGGGCCAGCACCATCATCCGGCTCTTCGAGAGATGCCGCGTCTGCTCCTCGACGAGCCCGCAGCCGAGCGCGACCCTGCGGGTTGCCTCGAACTCCTCCGGCGAGACGTGGCCGTCCGGCTCGAGGACCAGCAGCCGCCCGCCCGGCCCGAGCGCCGCGTGGCAGGAGGCGAGGAAACGCCTCGGGTGCTCGGCCTCGTGGACGACGTGGGCCGCGAGGACCACGCCCGCCTGTCCTGCGAGGTCCTCGAGATCCGGTCGGGCACCGGGTGCGGGCTCGATCTCGATCATTTTTCACGTCCCTCTGGCGCAGCGGCGTCGACAGCAGGAGTGTAGAGGGAATCAGGTCCTCCGGGGAGCGTGCGGCATCGCAGTTCCACCGTTCTCGTGCCGCGGCCGGGGGGCCCGCAATCGGGCGGGTGCGGCTTTCTGAGAAGCGGGCTCAATTATGAGACTTGTGCCTTTGATCATGTCTCCAAATCTATAACCAGTTCGCAATATGTATGTATACTCCGACGTGATGGTTGGCTCGCTCTGCGAGGATCGTTTCCAGCACCGCGCGCACGGCGGTGCCGTTGCCTCGCCGGCGCGTCCGGGCCTCGGGCGCGACGGCGGGCGTCAGGAGGTCTCCCGATGACTCGAAAGGTCCAGCCCCTACTGTCTCGCGTGGTGCTTGCGGCGGCGGTGGCTGCGGTGCTCGTGGGCGCTGCGCCGGCCCTGGCCCAGCACCCCGCCATCAACCTGCTCGACCGCAACGGCGACCTGATCGATCCGGTCAACGGCGAGAACGCGGACGCTCCGTTCTCGATCAAGCAGACCTGCGGCATGTGCCACGACTACGACGTGATCACCGAGGGTTACCACTTCCAGATGGGTTGGGACACGGTGGCCGACGACTACGGCGCCGAAGCGGGCCGGCCCTGGAGCCTGTCCAACGGCTTCCTCGGCCGCTGGTATCCCTTCGCCTTTCGCCAGCTCGCCAAGAAGGTGAACGAGCACCCCGACGAGATCGACCTCACCGTCTACGACTTCGTGGGCTTTTCCTCACCGGGACGCGGCGAGCCGCCGTGCGGAGCCTGCCACCCGGGCGGCGGCGGGCTCGAGTTCGACCGCGACGGCAACCGCTACGACGAGCGGCTGGCGGACGAGCCCGAGCTCGCGTCGTCGCTCGACGGCGACTACTACGAGAGCCGCTGGGACCGCAGCGGCGTCGTCGAGGCCGACTGCATGATCTGCCACCTCGCGGGCTACGACTTCGGAGCCCGGGTCGACCAGCTCAAGAACGGCAACTACCGCTGGGCGGTGGTGGCCGGCTCGCGCCTCGGCATCGTCGACGGGGCGGTGCGCCGCGACCAGGAACCGACGGTGACCTACGAGACCCGCCTCTTCAACGCCGACGGCACGATCACCCTCGACATGTCCTGGCCGCCGCCGGACGACAACTGCATGTACTGCCACGGCAGCTCCGACGTGAAGAAGCGCGGCTTCTCGTGGAACGACTTCTTCAACCCGGACATCCACAACCAGCAGGGCATCAGCTGCACCGCCTGCCACCCGGCCGGGCTCGACCACCAGATCGCCAAGGGCACCGAGCCGGCGTTCACGGTGGCGCCCGAGCTCGACGGCAGCAACAAGAGCTGCGCCGAGTGCCACATGAGCGGCTACCTCGGCGCGCCGGTCCCCGAGCACTCGAGGGTCCGTCCCGGCCACATCGAGACGATCCGTTGCGAGAGCTGCCACATCCCGAGCCTCAACCGCGCTGCCGCCCAGGGCCACTCGGCCACGACCGGCAGGCTCGAGTTCTACACCCGCCCCGCCGAAGCCGACGAGCCGGGTCAGGTGGGACAGTGGTTCCCGGACTATGAGCGCCGTGACGACGGCAACATCTACGCGATGAACCGCTTCCTAGCCGTCTACTGGGGCAACCGCGATGCCGACGGTCTGATCTACCCGCTGTTCCTGCGCGAGCACGAGGCGGGGTGGAAGACCTTCGCCGACCAGGTCGAGGACGACGACGGGGATGGCCGCAAGGAGGTCAACCGAGCCGAGGAGATCGTCGCCGGTCTCGAGGCCTTCCGGTCGACGCTCGAGGGCAACCGGCGGTTCGAGCGCGTGCAGCCGGTGTTCATCAAGTCGGAGACCGCCTACGAGCTCGCGGACGACGGCAGCCTGCTCCAGACCTCGCTCGCCGGCACGCCCATGGAGGGCGCTTCCGAAGTCAAGTTCTCGATCAACCACAACACCGCGCCGACCCGGATGACCCTCGGGGTCAACGGCTGCTCCGACTGCCACGTCGCCGAGGCCCACTTCTTCAAAGGCCAGCAGGTCGTCGACCTGCACGGCCCGGACGGCGCGCCGGTCACCGTTTCGAACGGCCGCTTCTTCGGCTGCAAGCCCCTCGCCTTCACCATCAACTCCTTCCACCAGCAGATCGTCAGCCCGTACATCGGGCCGGTGATCATCCTGGTGGTGTTCTTCATCGTCGTCCACTACCACAGCTACGGTCCCAAGCGCATCACCTTCGACCCCTACTCGCACGAGATTGAGCGCTTCAACCTCGCCGAGCGCGCGGTCCACCTCTTCCGGCTCATCTCGTTCGTCATCCTCGCCATCTCGGGGCTGATCATGGCCTTCAACCTCCACCTCTGGCAGGACCTGCTCTTCGGCAACGCGAGAAATCTCTACAACTTCCACCTGTGGTCGGGCATCGTCTTCATCGTCACCACCGTCGGCGGCGGCCTGCTGTGGTTCCGCGACGCTTTCTTCGAGTCCTACGACAGGGACTGGGTGCGCAAGATGGGGGGCTACCTCGGCCACAAGGGTGAGGTGCCGGCGGGCCGCTTCAACGCCGGGCAGAAGATGTTCTACTGGTACTCGGGCATCCTCGGCGTGATCATGTCCGTCACCGGCGTCATGCTCATCTTCAAAGGCTCGTTCGGGCTCGGGACCGTCTGCATCACCTCGACCTTCCACAACCTCTTCGGCTTCTTCCTCATCTCGGGCGTCCTCGCACACGCCTACCTGGGCACGGTCGCCAACCCCGGCACCTGGCGGGTGCTGGTGGACGGCTCGGTGACCCGCGAGTGGGCCGAGCACCACCACCCCAACTGGTACCGCGCCCTGCTGGCCGAGGAGAAGGTCGCGAAGCACGAGAGCGCGCGCGAATCGAACGCGAAGGCCTCGAAGGACGACGGCTCGAAGGAGGTCTGAGCACTCCGTACCGCGGCTCCGACGGCGGCCTCGGGCCGCGTCGGACGCCGGCATCCGGAACCCGAGATTGCCGCTCCGTTCGCGGAGGCGCCGCAGAGCGTCCCGTTGAACGGCGACCCGACCTGAGGTAGGGTTATCCGTCGGAGTTGGGCATGGTCGAGGAGACGCAACAGCGCAACGGGACCGCCGGCGACCCCGAGACGGGGCCTCTGGAGGTGGCGGGCCCCCCTCTCGAGGAGGGCTTCACCGATTCCGTGCATGACCTCGAGGAACTCGTCGAAAGCGGCGATCTCGAGGCCCTCGACCGCTTCCTCGGCGTCCTGCACGCCAACGACCTCGCGACCCTGATCGGCGTTCTGCCGCGCCAGCTGTGGCCCAAAGTCGTCACGCGCCTCGACGTCACCCGGATCTCCGACCTCATGGAGGAGCTGCCGGACCACCTGCGCGACGATCTCGCCGAGCACATCCCGCGGCGCCAGCTCGGCGAGGCCATCGCGGAGATGGCGTCCGACGACGCCGCCGACGTGCTCGCCGCGCTGCCGCAGGCCCTGGCCGGCAAGATCATCAAGGCGATGCCGAGGGAGGCGCGGCACGACGTCGAGGCCCTCCTCGAGTACCCCGAGGACTCGGCCGGCGGCATCATGCAGGTGGAGCTGGTGGCGGTTCCGGAGAACGCCACCGTGAGCCAGACCATCGAGGCGGTGCGGGCCAACGCGGACGAGGTGAGCACCCTGCACTTCGTCTACGTCGTCGACGACGAGCAGCGGCTGGTCGGCGTGCTCAATCTGGGCGCGTTGCTGCTGGCTCCCGCCGATCAACCGATCCACGAGCTGATGAAGCACACGGTGCGCGTGGTCCACCCCGAGCTCGACCAGGAGGACGTGGCGCGGATGTTCCGCCGCTACGACCTCGTCGCCCTGCCGGTGGTCGACGACCGCGGCCGCCTCCTGGGCCGCATCATGCACGATGACGTCGTCGACGTCCTCGAGGAGGAGGCCGACGAGGACATCATGCACATGGCCGGCGCCGCGGTCTTCGAGCCCGATCTCGTCTACACCGACCGCATCTTCAAGATCACCTCGGTCCGCCTGCCGTGGCTGCTCGCGACCCTCGCCGGCCTCACCTTCCCGGCGCTGCTGGTGGAGGCATTCCAGGTCTCGTTCCCGAAGATGATGGCCCTCGTGCCCTTCATTCCCGTGATCGGCGCCATGGGCGGCAATATCGGCGGCCAGTCCTCGACCATCATCGTCCGCGGCTTCGCCACCGGCCGCGTCGATTTCCAGAACCTGCGCGGATTCCTGCTCAAGGAGCTCCTCGTAGGTCTGATGATGGGCGTCGCCTGCGGCCTCCTGGTCGCGGTGGTGGCCACCCTGTGGCACGGAAACCCGCTGCTGTCGGTGACGGTGGCGGCCTCGATGGTGATGGCGATGGCCACCGCGGCCATGCTCGGCGTGCTGGTGCCCTTCTTCTTCCGCCTCATCAAGGTGGATCCCGCGATCGCCGCCGGGCCCCTTGTCACCACCATCAACGACACCACGGCCATCAGCATCTACTACCTCACCGCGCTTCTTATCTTCGCAGGTTGACGCCCGGCCCCGGCTCTGTGCCGGAGCGGTCGCCGTCAGCCGGCCGGTGCCGCGGCCGCCGAGCCGGGCCCTTCGCCCCCGCACACCACCAGCAAAGGCGTGCCGTCGCGGATGACGTGCAGCAGGGCCTGCGAGTCCTCGGCCCGCATTCCGACCACCAGCGCCGGCGGCGGCACCTCGGGCGCGCGCCCCCACACCCGGCGCCAGCCCGAACCAAGCCGGTCGGCGACCCGCCGCATCCACCCGGTCGGCGGGTCCGGACCGAGGTGCAGTGCCCAGCCATTGTCGAGGCCGACCGAGATCTGGGCAGGCACCTCGATGTCCGCGTCCGGGACCGGCGTCGGCGGCTCCGCGTCCTCGTCGTAGGGCACCAGCGTCGGCGGCGCCACCACCGCCCGCCACGCCACCTCCGGCTCGCCGGCGACCCTGAAGGATGCGGGAAGCGTCGCCTCCGGCGGTGGGGGCGTCCCGCCGGGCGCCCGCCGCACCACCAGCCGCACGCCCTGCACCGGGTAGTGGTGCAGCTCCATGCCGCGGGCCATCACCTGCAGCGTTCCGGAGACGATGTCGAGGCGCAGGTACAGGGCTTGCGCCTGCGCCAGCGGCACCTCGAGCTCGGGAGCCGAGCCCGCCGCCGCGGCGGTCGCCGCGCTAGTACAGATACACGCGAGCGCCGACAGGAATCGTCTTGAAGACATACTCGAGGTCCTCGTCACCCAGCCGCACGCAGCCGTGGGTGACCCCCTGTCCGAGCAGGGTCTGGAACAGGGTGCCGTGGATGATGTAGCCGTCGCCGAGGTACAGGGCGTAGTCGCCGAGCGACACCCTGTCGATGCGGTCGGAGAAGTTCGTCGGCGGCTCGAACCCCTCCTCGACGAAGGCCCAGTCGGGCTTGGTCCAGATCGGATCGCGGACCTTGCGCACCACCCGCCGCTCGCCGAGCGGGGTGTCGAAGACCCACGTCTTCTCGCCGGACGGGTGCACCAGGACGGATCCGCTTCCGGTGGAGCAGACGGCCTCCCGCAACAGCGTCTCGCCGTCGTACACGCGCAGCCGGTTGCGGAAGGTGTCGATCACCAGGTGGCGGCCGCGCGGCCGCAGGGCCGCCAGGCGCCGGGCGGCCCGCTGCTCGGACCCGGTGTCGGCGGTGGTCGCGGCGCAGGCCGAGCCATCGCGGTCGAGGCGGACGATGGTCGTCCGGTTGCCCGCCGCGATCAAAACGAGCAGGACGATAACGACCAGGCCCAGGCCTGCGCCGCCTGCCCACAGCAACCGCCGGTCGCGCGCGGGCGGCAGCGGTCGCGGGGCTTCCTGCAGTTGGCCGGAGTTCATCACAAGGTCCCCACGATGGTCACGGGGGTGCCGACGCGGACCTCGGCGAAGAGCGCCTCCATGTCCTCGTTGCTGAGGGCCACGCAGCCGTCGGTCCAGTCGCGGCCGCTGCCGCCGTGACCGTGGATCTCGATCAGGCTCCCGGCCCCGGTCCCGCGCCGCACCGTGCCGGCGGCCTCGGCGGCACGGTAGCGCCGCATGTCGGCCGCGTTCGGGTAGTCGATGAGCAGGGCGAGGTAGTACTTGGTGGCACCGCCCGATTTCTTGACCGAGACCCGGTAGCGGCCCTCGGGAGTCGCGCGGTCGCCGGTGTGCAGCTTGCGCTCGAGCCCGTTGCCGCCGAGCTCGGCGGTGAAGACCGCGCGCTGGCGCCCCCTCTCGTACAGCACGAGCCGGCGCCGGAGCTTGTCGACGACGATGGCCGCGCCGCCACTGCGGCGCGACTCGGCGATGGTGTCGGCCACCTGCTCGCGCCACAGCTCGAGCAGCGCCGGATCCGAAAAGCGCTCGATGCTCTGCTGCCACGAGCGGTCGAGCCCGGCGGCGAGGGCCAGCGCCTCCTCGGCGCGCTCGATGGCGCCCTGGATCTCGCCCGCCTCGGCCAGCTTGCGGGCGGTGGTGGCGTGGTAGCGCGCGGCGGCGGTCTCGCCGGCGAGACGTCCGTTCATGCCGGCCCGGCCCATCCTCGCCTCGCCGGCGGCGATGCGGGCCTCCGCCTCGTCGAGCAGCACCCTGAGCCGAGCCGCCTGCTCCGAACGCTCACTCCGCGCCGCGGCCACGATGCGGGCCGCCGCGATCGTCGCCCGGTTCCACGCAGCCGGCGCGCGGCCGGGATCACGTCGCCAGCGGGGTGCGGCGTACTCGCGTGCCGTCACCCGTTCGGCTTCGGCCACCAACCTCTCCACCTCGGCCGCGGTGTCAGGGTCGTACGGACGCATCTCGCGGACCGCACGGCCGAGCGCGGCGCGCACGCCGTCCCAGCCGGCCGGGTCCGGCGGGGGCTGGCCGCAGCCGGCCGCACTCCCCACGACCGCCATCAGCAGGCAACACAAAGAGCACCGGCGGCGTGTCGCCGCCGGTGTCCTCGAATTCCGGTCCTGGCTCAGCAACCGATCTTGGCCTTGACGGTCTCCATGTCGCTGACTGCCGTGTTGAGGCTCTCGAGCAGGCTGCCGGCCATGGACTTGGCTTCGGCGAAGCTCTCCTCGGCAGCCTTGGCCTGCACGTCGGCGACCTGCGCGCGCAGACCGTCGATGTTGCCGCGCATCATCTCGAGATCGCTGGCGAAGCCCTTCGGGCGCCGCCGGCAGGTCGCGAGGCTCTCCAGCAGACCGTCCGCCGCGGCCAGGCTCTCCTCGATGGAGGCGATGGCGCCTTCCACCTCGAGCCGCATCTGCTCCTTGTTCGCGATCGCCTGTTCCTGCGCGGCTACCGCGGACTGCTGGGCCGTTGCCAGCATCTCCGAGGCCTGCTTGTAGGAGCGGGTCAGGGCGAACTTCGCGTTCTGGGCCTCGACCTCGGCCATCGCCTGGTTGAGCTCCTGCTGCGCCGCCTCCCAGGCCTCCGGTGCGTAGGTCGGGGCCTCCGCCTGCTCCGCCGCGGTAATCGCGGCCTGAACCTGATCGATCGTTTCCTGGGGCGCCTTGGCGCAGGCGCTCAGGCCCACCACCGCCAGCACGACTACCAATCCCACCAACACTCTCTGTCCGTTCATCGACTCACCCTCCTGTTGTGGGGCCCTCGAGGCCACTGACACAGGCGTCCGCACCACCGCGGGGATGGTGGCCCCCGAGCCCCGTTCGAGAACCGCGAAACCGCGGTCCGTACACCGCGTACTCTACACCCGTTTGCAAGCCCCTGGATCGTCGCCGGGGGCCGAGTCCGCCGCCGTGTCCGGAGTCACCTCGCCCGCCCCGGCGATCCCCGCCCTCAACCTCCCGACCACCGCAGCCACAGCCAGCCCGCCGCGACCGCCAGGGTCGTCAGGGTCACGGGGATGCCGACACGGGCGTGCTCGCGCCAGCCGATGTGGACCCCGAGCCGTGCCGCCTGGTCTGCGACGATGAGATTGGCGATGCTGCCCACCAGCAGCAGATTGCCGGCCAGGGTCGAGGCGAGCGCGAGGGCGGCGCCGGCGCCGGGGCCCTCTGCCGCGGGCAGCAGCAGCATCACGGCCGGCACGTTGGAAACCACGTTCGACAGCACGACGGCGGCCGCGAAGAGCCATTGGGGCGCGCCGAGGTCGAGCCCGGCGCCGGCCGATGCGGCCAGGGCCCGGGCCGCCAGGCCCGCGCTCTCGATGGCGTGCTGGACGACGAAGAGGCCCGCGAAGAGGACCAGCAGCTGCCAGTCCACGAGCCCGAGCATGTCGCGCGAGTGCATGCGGCGGCTGGTCAGCAGGAGGCCGGCGGCGCCGAGGGCGGCGACCTCGCGCGGGACCGGCGCGAGCACGAAGACCACCAACAGGACCGTGACCACCGCGAGGCCCTTGCCGGTCTGCCAGAGGTCGAAGGAGGGCGCTTCGACGTCGATCGCCCGGATCGGACCGCTCCAGCGCCGGCGGTAGACGGCGGCGATGACGGCCCAGGTGAGGCCGCAGCCGAGGAGCGCCGGCGGCAATCCGTCCCAGAGGTAGCCGGCGAAGGAGAGATCGAGCCGCTGGCCGATGAGCATGTTCTGCGGGTTGCCGATGAGCGTCGCTGCCGAGCCGACGTTGGCGCCGCACGCGAGGCCGAGGAGGTGGGGCTCGGGCCGCAGGCCCCGGCGCGTGCAGCCGACCACCAGCAGAGGCGCCATGGCCAGGCAGACGATGTCGTTGGCGAGCAGCGCCGACAGACCGCCCGCGACGCCGATGACGATCGCCAGCAGGGTCGCCGGTTCCACCGCGGCCGCCGCCACCCGCCGGGTGACCTCGGTGTAGAAGCCGCCGAGGCGGAGCTGCGCCGACACCACCATCAGCCCGAGCAGCAGCGCCATGGTCGGCACGTCGACGGCCTCCCAGGCCGCGGTGGGCGACACCCGGCCCGCGCCGACGAGGATGATGGCGCCGAGCAGGGCGATGCCGGTGCGGTCGGCGGCGAGACCGGGCAGGCGCCCGAGGATCATGCCCAGGTACACGAGCGCGAAGACAGCGACGACGAGCCAGTCCACGGCGCGCAGTGTGCCTCCGGAGGAACGGCCGCGCAAGCCGGGGGGCGGGGAACCGGTCGGCTGCGAGCTCCGCGGCAGCGGCCGGTCCCGCGGAGGCAAGGTCGTCCCACGATTGCAGACCTGATCAATTTTGAGATCTATTCCGAAATGCGTTCTCAGGGGATGATACGATCCGGGAGCTGCGATTCTGCTCTCAGGGGGCGCGATGGACTTCCCGGTTTTCCATCTCGACTTTCTCGGCAACCGGATGCTGATCGCGATGATCGCCGTGCTGCACGTCGCCGTCAACCACGCCTTCGCGGTCGGAGCCATGCCGCTGGTGACCCTCATGGAGTGGTGGGGCCACCGGCGGGGTGACGCGCGTTGGGACCGCCTGGCCTACCGGATCCTCACGATCTGCTTCGTGGTGACGACCACCGTCGGCGCCCTCACCGGGGTCGGCATCTGGCTCTCCACCTCGCTGGTGAACCCGTACGCCATCGGCAGCCTGATCAGGGTCTTCTTCTGGGCCTGGTTCGTCGAGTGGCTGGTCTTCGTCGCCGAGGTGGTCTCCATCATGATCTACTACCTGAGCTGGAAGCCGCTCGCCGACCGCAAGCGGCTCCACATCGCGATCGGCGCCGCCCTGAGCGCGCTCTCGTGGGTCACGATGGCCATCATCACCGCCATCCTCGGCTTCATGATGGACCCCGGCAGCTGGACGGCGAAGGAGAGCTTCGTCTCCGGCGTCTTCAATCCCATCTACCTGCCGCAGCTCGCCTTCCGCACGCCGCTCGCGATGGTGGCGGCCGGGCTGATGGCGCTCCTCCTGACCTTCTTCTTCACCCGGAGCGACCGACCGCTCAGGGTGGAGGCGGTGCGTTGGCTGTCGCTGTGGTCGCTGGCCTGGCTGCCGGCGGTCGCCGCCGGCGCCCTCTGGTACTGGCGGGCGATTCCCGGGTGGATGGCCGACAACCTGCCCGTCGCGCTGGGGACGCAGCGCTTCGCCGCCTGGTACGCCCAGCTGCTCCTCGTCCTGGCCGTGATGGTGGCCGCGGTGCTGGTCGTCGCCCTCGCCGGGGCGCTGCGCCCGCGGTGGGTGCCGCGGGCGGCGCTGCTGCTGCCCTTCGCCCTCACCCTGGTCCTCCTCGGGTCCTTCGAGCGGGTGCGCGAGTTCATTCGCAAGCCCTACGTCATCGGCGAGTACATGTACGCCAACGGGCTCCGGGTTGCCGACTACCCGCTGTACAAGGAGGAGGGCGTGCTGCGGCACGCCGCCTACGCCGCGGTGCGCGAGGTTCGCGAGGACAACGCCGTCGCGGCGGGCGCGGAGGTCTTCCGGATCGCCTGCACGCGCTGCCACACCGCCACCGGCATCAACTCCGTCACCGACCGCCTGCGCGACATGTACGGCGACGGCTCCTGGGACCGCGAGACCATCCGCTTCTACCTGCTCGGCATGCACACCGCGCGTCCGTTCATGCCGCCGTTCCCGGGCACCGAGCGCGAGGCCGGGGCTCTGGCCGATTACCTCCTCGACCAGCGCACGGTGCGGCGTCCGCTCCCCGGGGCACAGGACGGAGGGGCTGGCGCGGCCCCGGCTGCGGGCGGCGGCTCTGCTGCGGTTGCGGAAGGGGGGGTGTGAGATGGACCCGTTCCCGATCCCGAGGGACTTCCCGCTGCCGCTGCCGGCCTCGCCCATCGACCTGCAGGTGGCGGTCGTGCTGCTCTTTCTGGCCCACATCCTGTTCGTCAACCTGATGCTGGGCGGGGCCGTCTTCAGCCTCGCCTACGAGGTTCGCGGCCTGCGTCGTCCGGCGCTCGACCTGCTGGCGCAGAGGATCGCCGCCACCGTCACCGTCAACAAGAGCCTGGCGGTGGTCCTCGGGGTCGGCCCGCTGCTGGTCATCAATGCGCTGTATGCGCTCCACTTCTACACCGCCAACAGCCTCACCGGCCGTGCCTGGATCATGATCGTGCCGCTGGTGATCACCGCCTTCCTGCTGCTGTACGCCCACAAGTACAGCTGGCAGGCCCTCGGCGACCGCAAGGGCCTGCACCTGGCGATCGGCGCCGCCGGCGCGCTGATCCTGTCGGCGGTGCCGTTCATCTTCCTCGCCAACATCAACCTCATGCTGTTCCCCGAGCGCTGGCTCGAGGTGGAGGGCTTCCTGTCGGCGGCGCTGCTGCCCAACGTGGTGCCGCGCTACCTGCACTTCGTGCTCGCCTCGCTGGCCGTGACGGCGCTCTTCCTCGCCGGATGGCTGTGCCGGAGGAGCTTTCCCTTCGAGGACGAGCTGCCCGGCCTCGACCGCTGCGAGGTCCGGCGCGAGCTCCTGTCCGCGGCCTTCGGGGCCACCGGCCTGCAGATCGTGGCCGGCCCGCTGGTGCTGATGACCCTGCCGGCGGGCGGCTTCTCGTGGCTCATGATCGGCAACCTCACCCTCGCGGTCGGCCTCGGCGCCGTCGCCCTGGTCCTGCTGTGGCGCGAGATGGCCGAGCGCGGTCCGCTCAGCGCCCGCTACTGGGCGGTGGTGGCGATCCTCGGCTGTACGGTGGGGCTGATGGCCTTTTCGCGCCACCTCTACCGCGAGGAGGTGCTGGCACCGCACCGCGCCATGGTGGCCGCCCACACCGAGGCCTTCCGGACCGCCGCTCTCGGCGCCGAGATGCGTCTCGCCGCCGGCGTCCCCCGCCTCGGCGAGATCGAGGTCGTGGCGTCGCCGGGCGAGCGCACCTTCCGCTCGGTGTGCATGGCCTGCCACGACCGTTCCGAGCGACGGGTCGGCCCGCCCCTGACGGAGATCGTCGACATC
>DATIVB010000038.1:0-4366 GCA_035466375.1 Chondromyces sp. | reverse complement strand
ATGCCCTCGGGGACGAGCTTGGCGTTCTCGCCGCCCTCCTGGAAGTAGCGGTCGCGGGAGCCCTCACTGCTCTTCATCGCGCCGATGGAGCCCATGCCGCGGTACGCCTTGAAGGTCCGCCCCTGATACAGGATCTGCTCGCCCGGAGACTCCTCGACGCCGGCGAACAGCGAGCCGATCATGACCACGTCGGCGCCCGCCGCCAGGGCCTTGGTGATGTCGCCCGAGAAGCGGATGCCGCCATCGGCGATGATCGGCACGCCGTGCTCGTGGGCCACCGGCGCACAGGCCAGAATGGCGCTGATCTGCGGCATTCCGGCGCCGGTCACGACCCGGGTGGTGCAGATCGAGCCGGGTCCGATACCGACCTTGAGGGCGTCCGCACCGAGCTCGATGAGATCACGGGCCGCCTGCTCGGTGGCGATGTTGCCGACGATCAGGGGGGTGTCCGGGAAGGCCTTCTTGATCCGCGCCGCGGCATCCATCACACCCCGGGAGTGAGCGTGCGAGCTGTCGAGGCAGAGCACGTCGACCTGGCTCGCGATGAGCGCGGCGCAGCGGTCGAGGAGGTCTGCGGTGACGCCGACCCCGGCAGCGACCCGCAGCCGGCCGAGCTCGTCCTTGCAGGCGTTGGGATA
The DNA here is from genome assembly GCA_035466375.1 of Chondromyces sp. GTDB lineage: Bacteria > Acidobacteriota > Thermoanaerobaculia > Thermoanaerobaculales > Sulfomarinibacteraceae > Sulfomarinibacter. Next base: position 3,728 of record DATIVB010000038.1, on the reverse strand, counting down.
GTCGTGGGCCTTTTTAATGTCCTTGACCGTGATCAGGCCCTTCAGGCTGCCGCTCTCGTCCACCACCAGCAGCTTCTCGATGCGGTTGCGGTGGAGCAGGGTCTTGGCCTCCTCGAGGGTCGTCCCGACCGGCGCCGTGACCAGGTCCTCCTTGGTCATGAAATCGGCGATCGGTCGGTCGAACTCGGTGCAGAATCTGAGGTCGCGGTTGGTCAAGATGCCCTGGAGCTGCCCCTGGCGGCTGACGACGGGCAGGCCCGAGATGCGGTAGCGGGCCATCACGTCGAGCGCATCGCGCACCGACTGGTCGGAGTGGACGGTCACCGGGTCGACGATCATGCCGGACTCGGACCGCTTGACCTTGTCCACCTCCTCCGCCTGGCGCTCGATCGACATGTTCTTGTGGACCACGCCGATGCCGCCGTACTGAGCGAGCGCGATTGCCATGTTGGCCTCGGTGACGGTGTCCATCGCCGCCGACACAATCGGCAGGTTGAGCTTCGTGCCGCCGCGGGTCAGCCGGGTGGCGACGTCGACCTCGTTGGGATGCACCTCGGACCGCCACGGCACCAGCAGCACGTCGTCGAAGGTCAGACCGATGGGGATCTCTGCGTTCATGGCTCAACCCTTCACTGCTTCGGCAGCGCCGTGGCACCGCTTGTACTTCTTGCCCGACCCGCACGGACAGGGGTCGTTGCGGCCCACCTTGGGCTGGTTCCGCCGCACCGTCGTCGGCCTGGCATCGGGCGCCGAAACGGGGGTGTTGGCCGCCCTTTCCTGCTGGGCGTGGGACTGCGCCAGGCCCGCTGCGTCCGGGTGCGACAGGGTGGTGGTCGTGGCGCCCCGCCGCCGCAGCTGCATGTCCTCCACCGGCTCGGCGTGGAAGAGGAATTTCACGACGTGGTCCTCGATCCGCTCCCACATGTCCTCGTAGAGCGCGAATGACTCACGCTTGTACTCGACGAGCGGATTGCGCTGACCGTAGGCGCGGAGACCGATCCCCTCGCGGAGGTGGTCGAGGGCCAACAGATGGTCCTTCCACTGCCGGTCGACGGTGTCGAGGAGGAGGAACTTCTCGAGCCGGGCGAACTCCTCGTCGCCGAACTTCGCGGCCCGCCGCTGATAGTGCTCGGTGGCGCTGTCGAGAAGCCGCTGCTCGAGATCGGGGCGGTTGACGGTCTCCCAGTCGACACCGATCTCGTCGGTCGTGAGCCCGAAATAGCTGCGGTAGTCCTTGTCGAGGGTGTCACGGTCCCAATCGTCGGGATCGGCCTCCGCGGGGCAGTACTGGTCGATCAGCGACCCCACGATCTCGCCCACGACCCGCAGGATGTAATCCCGGCCCTCGAGCCCCTCGAGAATCCGGCGCCGCAGCTTGTAGACCGCGACCCGCTGCTTGTTCATCACGTCGTCGTACTCGAGCAGGTGCTTGCGGATCCCGAAGTTGCGGCCTTCGACCTGTTTCTGGGCCCGCTCGATGGACTTCGAAACCATTCTCGACTCGATCGGGACGTCTTCCTCCATCCCGAGACGATCCATCATCTTGCGCACCCAGTCGGAGGCGAAGATGCGCATCAGGTCGTCCTCGAGGGAGAGGAAGAACCTGGACGACCCCGGGTCGCCCTGACGGCCGCTGCGGCCGCGCAGCTGGTTGTCGATGCGGCGCGACTCGTGCCGTTCAGTGCCGAGGATGTGGAGCCCGCCGGCGGCGAGCACCTGCTGCTTGTCCTCGGCGCATTTCGCCTTGAAACGCTCGAGCGCCGCCGCATGGGCGTCGGGGTCGACCGCCGGGTCGACCTCCATCTTGGCCAGGCCCTCCGGACTGCCGCCGAGCACGATGTCGGTGCCGCGGCCCGCCATGTTGGTGGCAATCGTCACCGCGCCCAGTCGTCCCGCCTGCGCGACGATGTCCGCCTCGCGTTCGTGGAACTTCGCGTTGAGCACGACGTGCTTGACCTTGCGCCGCTGCAGCAGCTTCGAAAGGCGCTCCGAGTTCTCGATCGAGACGGTTCCCACCAGCACGGGCTGGCCGCGCTCGTTGCACTGGGCGATCTCCTCGATTGCCGCGCGGAACTTCTCCTTCTCGGTCTTGTAGACCATGTCCGCGTGGTCGGCCCGGATCATCGGCTGGTTGGTCGGGACCACCGCGACGTCGAGGCCGTAGATCTTCTCGAACTCCTCGGCCTCGGTCTCCGCGGTGCCGGTCATGCCCGCGAGCTTGTCGTACATGCGGAAGTAGTTCTGCAGGGTGACGGTGGCCAGCGTCTGATTCTCGGACTGGATCTTGACCCGCTCCTTGGCCTCCACCGCCTGGTGCAGTCCATCCGACCAGCGCCGGCCCGCCATCAGACGGCCGGTGAACTCGTCGACGATGGTCACCTCGCCGTCCTTGACGATGTACTCCTTGTCGCGATGAAACAGGGTGTGGGCGCGCAGCGCCTGGTTGACGGCGTGCAGGATCTCGATGTTCGAGGGATCGTAGAGGTTCTTGACGTTGAGCAGCCGCTCCGCCTTCGCCATCCCCTCGTCGGTCAGGGACGCGGTCTGCGATTTCTCGTCGACCAGGTAGTCGCCCGTGACCTCTTTGTTGCCGTGCTTGTCCTGGATCTCCTCGCCCTTGCTGAGCTTGGGCACGATCCCGTCGACCTGGTAGTAGAGATCGACCGAGACCTCGGACGGTCCGGAGATGATGAGCGGCGTCCGCGCCTCGTCGACCAGGATCGAGTCGACCTCGTCGACGATGGCGTAGACGTGCGACCGCTGCACCATCCGCTCGAGGTCGAACTTCATGTTGTCGCGCAGGTAGTCGAAGCCGAACTCGTTGTTGGTGCCGTAGGTGATGTCCGCGGCGTAGGCCTCCTTGCGCTCGGCGTCGTTCATCTGGTTCTGGATGCAGCCCACCGTGAGACCCAGAAAGTTGTAGATCTGGCCCATCCACTCGGCGTCGCGCCGGGCCAGGTAATCGTTCACCGTGACCACGTGCACGCCCCTTCCGGTGAGGGCGTTGAGCGACACCGCCAGCGTCGCGACCAGGGTCTTACCCTCGCCGGTCCGCATTTCGGCGATGCGGCCCTCGTGGAGCACCACACCGCCCATCAGCTGGACGTCGAAGTGTCGCATGCCGAGCGCCCGCTTGGATGCCTCGCGCACCAGTGCGAATACCTCTTCGAGCTCGGGGTCGAGGAGCGCCTGGACGAACACGCTGCGCTTGCGCGGGTCGTCCGGCAGCTCGGACGCCTCCGCCCGCACCCGCTCCCTGATGGCCGCGAAACGGCCGCGCAGGGCCTCGTCGTCGAGCGCCTCGATCTCCGCCTCGCGGGCGTTGATGGCCGCCACGAGGGGGCGCATGCGCTTGATGTCGCGCTCGTGCTTGGTGCCGAAGACGACACCGATCGCTTTTTCGAACAGGTTCATCCGCTCCACCTCGCCAATTCGCAAAATGCCGGGGAGTGCCCCGGCGCATTCGAACGATGAAGAAAAATTCGGCTACCTGCGTCGGCGCCGGTTCACGGCAGACTAGATCAGACGGGAGGGGATTGCAACGGCAGGCCCGGTCGGGGTCAGTTTTGAGTGTTGAGTTTTGAGTTTTGAGTCCCCACCCGCCCCCTTTTCTGATTTCGAATTTCGGATTTCGGATTTCGGATTTCCCGCCCACCCCCCCGGTGCTTCGGGCCCGGGCGGCCACACACTGACGGCGGGGAGTCGCGACGCTCGCAGGGATTCGTAAC
>DATIVB010000037.1:0-8464 GCA_035466375.1 Chondromyces sp. | reverse complement strand
TAGCCGGTGGGGCAGCCGGAGTCAAGGGCTGTGCTCACGCGCCCACCTGGACACTGCCACTGTCCACTGCCGCTGCCACAGGCTCCGGTCACTGCAGCTGCCACTGCCACTGCCCCGGAAACTGTTGACCCCGTGAACCTGAACCGCCACATGCTCAGCGGGTGGGCGGGTGGAAATCCGAAATTCGAAATTCGAAATCCGAAATGGGTGGGTGGGCGGGCATTCCTAATTCCTGATTCCGAACTCCACCCGTGCCCATCTCGCGCACTTCCGGATGAGCCGCACGTCCTGATCGGGTCATTCCGATCGGACCACCATCCGCGACGTATTTGGCACCTACATGCCGCCGTGGGCGCCGGCCCGCATCGCCGCGGGCGGCGCCGGGCGTTTGCGTGAGAAGAAGCCGTGCACCTGGGTGCGGACCTCCTGAACCGTCACGATCGCGCTGCGGTCGATACGATTGATGATCCCGACCAGCTCCTGGAGCCGATTGCGCCGGCACACCGAGAAGACGACACCGACCTCGGAGCCGCGCCCGCCGCGGCCGTCGATCAAGGTGAGGCCGTACCCGGCCGCAGTGAGGGCGGCCACGAGCTGCCGGTGCGACTTCGTGATCACGCGCACGACCGCGTCACCGAGCCCGAGCCAGCGGTCGAGGGTCATCCCGAGGTAGGTCCCGGCCGCGAAGCCGCCCCCGTACGCGACGATGCGCAGCGGGTCGAGCGGGCCGCTCACCACCGAGGCCACCGCGGTGATGAACACCGAGACCTCGATGAAACCGAGGATTGCGGACCAGGACCGGCGGCCCTGGATGGTGAGGATCATCCGCATGGTGCCGAGCGAGACGTCGATGCAGCGGAGACAGAAGATCAGCAGCGCGGGGCCCAGAGACTCGAGCATGACGGCACCTCCCGGATTCCGGACTGTGCCATCGATGGCGGGAACGGTCAACGAAAAACGGCCCCGGAGCGTCGAGCGCCGGGGCCGGCCGATGGTTGAGGTTGACGATCGGGTGACTGGCGATCAGGAGCCTTCGACCTTGATCTTGACCGAGCGGGGCTTGGACTCCTCCCGCTTCGGCAGCGTCAGGGTCATCTCGCCGTTCTTGAAGCGCGCCTCGATCTTGTTCGTGTCGACCGTATTCGGCAGCGTGAAGGTGCGCTCGAAGAGGCCGTACAACCGCTCGACGCGGTGCAGGGTCTCGCCCTCGTGCTTCTCCTCGAGCTTGCGCTCGCCGCGGATGTTGAGGGTGCCCTGCTCGACCGTGACCTCCACGTCCTCGGGCTTCAGGCCCGGCAGGTCGGCCGAGATCACGATCGCGTCCTCGCGCTCGAGAATGTTGACCGCAGGGACCCAGGTGCCGCGGAGCGACCGCTCCTCACCCGTGCGCCAGATACCGCGGTTCACCATCTCGTCGAACAGGCGCTCCATCCGGTCGCTCAACGTCGCCACGTCACCGGTCGGATTCCACCGTGTCAGCATCACCATTGTTCGATCCTCCTTTCATCGATCGTTGCTCTCACACATTCAATATAGAATCTGCGCTTGAATTTGTCAAGTCCTGAATAATAGAAAATTTTAAACATTAGTCGTAACTTGTCATATAAATATCTAAATCTCAATACTACTTGAATTTAAAATCCTCTCCGGACCCCTGACGGCGGCAAATCTCGAGTCTCGAGCGTGGTTCACCCCGCTCGAGACGTTGCGGTCGCGAGAGCTTCCGCCGGGGAGCGGGGCCGGGATCCCGGCGAGCGGTGGTCCAGGCGGGCTGCAGCGCGCACCTGAAGCCCCTTGTCGAATCGCGGGCCGACGGTGCCGGTGCGACCGGCGCCGCACCGGCTGCGGCCTGCCGTGCGGGCGGAGGAGATCCTCGATCCCTTCCCTGCTATATTGATGGGCTATGACGTCGGATGCTTCAACCGGACGGGCCAATCACGCGCGGTCCGGTCTGTTCGAGATCCACACCGGCGAGGTCCTGGGCAAGCTGCCGCGATCGACCGCCGAGCGCGGCTACCACCTGTACCAGGATCGGCGTGTCGTCAAGATCACCTGGACGGGCCAGGACCTCGACGCCGAGCTCGTCTCGCCCGCCTGTGCGGTGCGGATCTCCGACGTCGGGAGCGAGGAGTTCCTGGCCAGCGCCTGCTCGGCGTGCGGGGAGCAGGCCATGCTGTGCTTCCACGCCGCCGCCACGATGCTGCAGTGGCTCGATATCCGGGCGACGATGCAGCGCCTCGGGCCCGGCGCCATGTGGCGGGCCAACTCACGGCACCCCTTCATCTCGCCCGGCAAATCGGCCGCCGAGCGGGTCGACCTGAGCCACCTCACCGGCCACGATCTGCGCTCCGCTCTCGAGCTTCAGCTCTCACTGCAGAGAACCGGGGAAGCCGTGGCGGTTCTCGAGGCCAACGAGGTCGAGGTGCGGATCAACCTGCCCTCGGGCGACACCCGCCTCGTCTTCTTCACCGCTTCCAATCTTCCCGGCGCCCTGCCGATGCTGCGGTCACTGCCCATGATCCGCCTCGACGGGGAGCTCGCCGACCTCGAGCTGTCGGAAGCCAGGCTGCGCCCGGTCCTCAAGGCAACCTGGAACGAGCAGGGCATCGTGCTCGAGCCCGGATACCGTCTCGGCAGCGGTCAGGTCTTCACCGCCGAGGGTCTCAACGGCCGTATTCACGGGCGCTGGGCACGCATCGGCAACCACCTGTGCCGGCTGCTCGACCCCGCGACCCCGCTGGTTCCGTTCCACCGCCAGGGCCGCCGCGTGCTCAAGGGGCGGGACGCTCTGCGCTTCCTCAATCTCGACCACCCGCAGCTGCGCCAGCATTCCTGGTACCTGCCGCAGGGGCACCTCGCCGGGTTCCGCCAGCCGACGGCTCCCGAACCGGTGGCCGTCGAGGCCGAGCAGACCCCGAACGGCAAGATCCGGATCCGGCTGCGCTTCGTCGCTGCCGGCCAGGAGATCTCGTGGGTCGAGACGCTTTCTCTGATCGAGTCCGGCTTCACCCGGATCGAAGAAACCATCGTCCGCGCGCCGGAGCTGGAGCCGTTCGAGCACCTCGGGTTCAAGATGCCCCGCCGGCGCCGCAATCTCGGCCTTCTCGGGAGCCGCGTCGCCTTCATCCGGCTGGTGGCGGAGCTGGGCCTGCCGGTCGAGGGCCCCGATCCCGAGCTGCAAGAGCTCGCCGCGGTGCTGCACGGCGGCGGGTCGGCGGAGATCGAGGCGCCGCCGGGCCTGCGGTCGCGGCTCCGGCCCTACCAGGCCGCCGGCGTCGCCTGGCTGTGGAGCCGCTACCTGGTGCGGGTCGGGGCGCTGCTCGCCGACGACATGGGGCTCGGCAAGACCCACCAGGTGATGGGCCTCCTGTGCCTGCTCGCGGCCCGAGACCCCGCAGCACGCACTCTCGTGGTCTGTCCGCGCGGCGTCCTCGAGCACTGGCACACCCTGCTGGCGCAGTTCGCCCCGGACCTCACGGTCCACCTCTTCCACGGTCCGACGAGGTCGCTGAAAGGTTTTACCAGCGGCGTCGTGCTCACCACCTACGACATTCTCTTCCGCTCCACCGAGGAGCTGGTGCAGAGCCGCTGGTCGATTGCCGTCTTCGACGAGGCACAACGAATCAAGAACCCGCGCACCAAGGCGGCCCGTGCGGCGCGCAAGATACCCACCGATTTCCGCCTCGCCCTGACCGGAACGCCGCTCGAGAACCGCCTCCTCGAGCTGTGGTCGGTCATCGACCTCATCGTGCCCGGCTACCTCGGCTCCGAACGCGAGTTCCGCGCCACCCACCGCGACCCTTCCCACCACCAGCTGCACGTGCTGCGGCAGCGCCTCGGCGTGCTGACCCTGCGCCGGGTCAAGGAGCAGGTCCTGGCCGATCTCCCGGACAAGTTCGAGGACCTTCGGTACTGCCATCTCCTGCCCGCGCAGGAGGCCCTCTACCGCCGCATCCACGCCCAGCACGCCGGCCGCATTCTCGAACTCCTGCGCGACGCGACCGCCGATGTCCCGACGATGCACATCTTCGCCCTCCTCACCCGTCTCAAGCAGGTCTGCGATCATCCCGCCCTGGTCGGCGAGGAGGCCGGCGGCACGGCCGAGTCGGCCAAGATCGAGATCTTCGACGAGATCCTCGACGAGGCCCTCGAAGGCGGTCTGCAGGTGGTGGTGTTCTCGCAATACGTCAAAATGATCAATCTCCTCTCGGAGCACCTGGAACGCCGCCGGATCGCCCATCTCACGCTGACCGGCGAGACCCGCGACCGCGGCCGGATCATCCGCCGCTTCAACTCCGAGCAGCACGAGAAGGTGCTCCTCGCCAGCCTGCTCGCCGGCGGCGTCGGCATCGACCTCACCGGCGCCTCCGTCGTTCTCCACTACGACCGCTGGTGGAACCCCGCCAAGGAGAACCAGGCCACCGACCGCGTCCACCGCATCGGCCAGCGGCGTTTCGTCCAGGTCTTCAAGCTGATCACCAGGGGCACGATCGAGGAACGGATCGACGCCCTCATCCGCACCAAGATCGAGCTCATGGAACGGGTGGTGGCGCCGACCGAAGACCTGGTCGCCGGGCTCGACCGCAGCGATCTCATCACGCTCCTCGACCTCGACCCGGCGGGGCTCGAAGCAGTTGCCACGCCGAGACTTTCGGAACCGCCCGCCGCACCGGACCCGTGATGGGGCAAGCGGGGCAGCGCCATTGTTCGGGCGGGTCCGCCACCCGACCGCCCGCGAAAGCTCGGGCGTTGCTGCGTGACAGCTTTCGCGCGAAAGACGACAATGGCGCCCGCGAGAGGAGGCGTCTCATGCCGGACTATGTGATCTGCCTGGAGTGCGAGAGCCCGGTCTACATCTTCGAGTGGAACGGCTCGCGGGTCACCGAGGCGGTGTGCCCGACCTGCGGCAACGACTCGCCGGCGATGTTCGCAACCGAGGAAGAGTACGAGGAAATGTCCGAAATCGGCGGCTCTCGCCGCGTGCCGGACCAGGACTGAACGCGGACTCATGGCGACGGTCTCGTTCCTCTGGCACCTCCACCAGCCCGCCTACCGCACGGCGGACGGCGTCTCGCACGCGCCGTGGGCCGCCCTCCACGCCGGCGGCGCCTACACCACCCTCGCGCGCGCCGTCGAGCACGCGGGCGGCCGGGGCCAGGTGCTCAACATCGTCCCGACCCTGCTCGAGCAGCTGCTCGCCTATGCCGCCGGAGAGGTCAGCGACCCTGTCATCGACGCAATCCAGACGCCGGTCGGTGAGCTCGAGGCGGAGCAACGCGCGACCCTCGTCGAGTGGGGCCATCACGTCAACCCGCGCCAGATCGCCCGCTACCCGCGTCTCGGCGAGCTCGTTGGACGCCCCTCCCGGGCGTCCTCGAGCGGACCGTTCAACCGCCACTACGGGCCAGGCGACCTGCGCGACCTCCAGGTCCTGTTCGTGCTGGCGCTGGCCGGCGAACAGGCCTGGACCGACCAGCGCCTCGAGCCGCTTTTCCGCCGCGGCGCCGGCTTCACCGGCGACGACCACCGACGCATGACGGACTGGCTGCGAGCCCAGCCGGGGGAGCTCATCGAGCTCTGGCGCCGGGTCGGCGGCCAGCCGGACGTGGAGATCTCGACCAGCCCCTACGCCCACCCGATCATCCCGCTCCTCATCGACTGCTCGGTGGTGCGCGAGAGCTGGGCGCCCCACCCCGCTCCCGATGTGCCGGACTTCCGCCACCCCGAGGACGCCCGCCGCCATCTCGAGAAAGGTCTCGATTTCATGCGCCGTCGGGGCTTCGCGCCGACGGGCTGCTGGCCGCCCGAGGGCTCGGTCTCGGCCGCGGCGGTCGCCCTCTACGAAGCCGCCGGGGTGCGCTGGCTGGTCACCGACGAGGGCATTCTCGAGCGCAGTCTCGACCGGCCGCTGCGCAACGGCGGCGGTGCCGACAAAGCGCTGTACCGGTCGTGGAAGCTCCAGGGTCGCGACCCGGTGCTGTTCTTCCGCGACCGCCGCCTCTCCGACGCCATCGGCTTCCAGTACGGACGCTGGGATGACGAGGGGCACGCCGCCGAGCACTTCGTGCGCGAGCTCGAGGAGCTGGCCCGCGGCCTCCCGGACGATGCCTGCATCACGGTCGCGCTCGACGGCGAGAACCCCTGGCTCTACTACCCCGAAGGTGGAGGCCACTTCCTGCGCGACCTCTTCGACCGCCTCAACCATTCCTCCCGGGAGCTCGAGCCGGCGACCTTCACGGCGGTCTCCGGTTCGAGCCCGACCGGCACCCTCGAGCGGCTCCACCCGGGCTCCTGGATCAACTCGGTGTTCGCGACCTGGATCGGCCACCCCGAGAAGACCCGCGCCTGGGAGGTGCTGGCCGACGTGCGGACCGCCGTCGCCGAGCGCGGGGCCGAGCTGCCGCCGGCGCTGATGCTGGCCGAGGGCTCGGACTGGTTCTGGTGGCTCGGCGACGACAACCCCACCGCCCTGGCGCCGCTGTACGATCGCATCTTCCGCCGCCACCTGGGCGACGCTTGCTCCCAGGCCGGGATCGAATCCCCCGTGGACCTCAGCGCGTCCCTGAAGACGGCCACGCTGCCGGTCAAGGTGCCGGTCTCCGAGCTGCGGCCGGCGCCCGTCATCGACGGCCGCATCACCAGCTACTTCGAGTGGTCTCACGCCGCGTGGGTCACGAGCACCGATGAGAACCTCCTGACGCGGCTGGCGGTGTGGGCCGGCCGCGACATGTTGCACCTCATGATCGAGGGCGCTGGCACCCTCGCTTCGCTGATCGACGGCCGGTCACTTTCGGTGCGGCTCCTGGGGGCCGGCGGCGGCGAGCTCGAGGTCGAGATCGGCGGCGGCGGCGTGCGTCCGGCGGACACGGCCTGCGCGGTGGGACGGGTCCTGGAGCTGTCGCTGCCGTGGGACGGGAAGCCCGGTTCGAGGCTCGACGTGCGCCTCGGCGAATGGCACCTGCCGGCAGGCGCCGCGCTGCTGCTCGAGCCGTTCCCGGCCGACAGCGAGTACCCGGACCGAAGGCGAAAGGAATAGCCCCATGTCCGAGCTCCGCTACTGCGCCATCAAACACCTGTGGACCATCATCGCCCCGGAGCGGGGGCAGCGGCCCAACGAGTTCCGCACCCGGCGCGACGAGCCCGAGGCCGGACTCGACGACCCCTTCGTCGCGGGCAACGAGCACATGACTCCGCCGACCATCTTTTCGATCCCGCGCCGCGACGACGGCGGCCGCTGGCAGGTGCGGGTGTTCGCCAACGCCTACCCGGCACTCCGCGTCGAGGGCGAGGTGGCGCGCGAGGCGGTGGGATTGAACGACCGCGTCAGCGGGGTCGGCGCGCACGAGGTGATCGTCGAGACGCCTCGTTCCGACGCCGAGCTCGCCGATCTCGAGGTCGATGACGTCGCGCTCGTCCTGCAGGCCTACCGCGCCCGTCTCCTCGACCTGCGTCGCGATGTACGCCTGCGCTACGTCCTGATCTTCAAGAACAAGGGCTACCAGGCCGGCGCCTCGATCGCGCACGCCCACTCGCAGCTCATCGCCACCCCGATCATCCCGACCGCGATCGTCCAGGAGCTCAACTCCGCGCGAAGCCACTTCCGCCACCGCGAGCGCTGCCTGTTCTGCGACGTCATCCGCCAGGAGAAGCGGCTCGCCGAGCGCATCTGCATCGAGACCGACCGCTACCTCGCGCTGGCGCCGTTCGCCGCCACCTCCGCCTTCGAGACCTGGATCCTGCCCAAGGAGCACCGCCACGACTTCGCCCTCGCCTCCGACGACGAGCTGCGCGACCTCGCGGCGGTGCTGCGCGACTTCCTGCGCCGGATCCGCGTTCTGCTCGACGATCCGCCGTTCAACATCGTCCTCCACACCGCCCCCAACCCACATCCCCGGCCCGGCCGCCCCGACTTCTGGACCACCATCGAGTACGACTACCACTGGCACTTGGAGATCATCCCCCGCATCACCCGCCCGGCGGGCTTCGAGAGGGGTTCGGGCTACACCGTCAACCCCACCCCGCCGGAGGACGCAGCACGATACCTGGCCGACGCCGATCCGGATGCGGGGTGACCGGGGCTCGCGCAGGGAGCACAACGTTCGAACGTTGAACGTTCAAACGTTGGAACGTTGAGATGTGACACGTCAGACTAATTGAGGGGACGGAGGATCGCCCTCACCGGCGCGCCGTCGGCGCCCTCGAGGAGGATCGGCAGCGCGACGAGCTCGTACAGGCCCGCAGCCGCCTCCGCCAGCCACAGCCCCTCGATCCAGGTCATCCCGCGGCCGGCAAGGGTGTGATGCGTCGGGTAGCTCTGCGAGTCGAAGAGATCGACCGACGGGGTGTCGATGCCCACGAGCTCGACGCCGCGATCGCCGAGCCAGTTCGCGAGCTCGGGCGACAGGGCCGCGAAGCCGCCGTCCATCGCGCCGTCGATCGGGTAGGAGTCGGTGCGGACGAGAAC
>DATIVB010000036.1:0-5502 GCA_035466375.1 Chondromyces sp. | reverse complement strand
GTCGGCGGTGATCCCTTCGCCGGGCACGTCCCACGTCAGCGCGGCCCGCAGCCCGCTGCTCGTGTGGAGGTCGCGCCAGATGAAGCGCCCGTCCTCGAGCGCGACCGGGGTGGTGGCGGTGCCGAGCTCGATGCCGCCGATGCCGACGGACTCCAGATCCATGAGCCACGAGCCGCGTGGGGCGGAGACCGGGCCGCTGAGTCGGCCGTCGAACGAGACGCGACCGCTGTCGACCCAGGCATCCAGACCCACCCAGGACGCGATCGCCGAGAGTGGGATGCGGCTGCCGCGGAGCGAAAGATCGAGCTGCTCGTCGCCCGCCGCCTCGTCCCACCTCAGCCCGCCCTCGATCTCGCCGACGCCGTCGTCGATCTGCAGGCGCGCGCTGCCGATGCGCAGCAGGGGGCCGCTGATGGTGGCGTCGGCCACCAGACGGTCGATGATGATCGGCGGCAGCGACAGGGGCTGGGCGTCGATACGGGCCGAGACCATGAGGTCGGTGAAGGGCCCGCTCAGGTTGACTTCGAGGGTGCCGGCGCCGGTGATCTCCTCGGGCAGGACGGTGGCGCCCACCCAGGCATTGACGAGCGGCAGGATCTGCCCGAAGTTCGCCGGATCGGCGGCGATCGACCACGCCGGCTCCCACGAACCGAGGGCCAGGGTGCCCTGCCAGCGCGCCCTCGAGTCGCCGACGGCGAGGTCCTCGGCGGCGAAGCGGAGCAGGCCGTCGCCGTGGAGCTCGATGCCGAGCTCGCCCGCGACCGGCAGGCCGATGGCCGCCGGAAGCAGATCGACCACGGCGCGGCCCGCGCCCTCGGCGATGGACCGCCCCTTCCAGGCGCCGTCGAGCTCGAACCCGAACCGCGAGCCGAGCCCGGCCGACTCGATCCGGAGATCTCCGAGGAAGCCGGCGAGCGAGATCCCGGCGCCGTCGAGCTCGACCTCGTGGGTCCACGAGCCGCCGATATCGCCGAGGCGATAGCTTCCGGAGAGCGTACCGGAGTGGAAGCCCGCCCGTTCGAGGGTGCCGCGCAGGGCCCGGCGGCCGAGCTCGAGCCGTCCTTCGACCCGGTCGAGAGGGAAGCCGGCGGCCTCGAGGTGGGGCGCCCGCACCTCGGCGCGGAGCAGGTCCGGCGACGCGGTGTCGAGAGTGACGGAGACCTCCGCGCTGCCGCCGAGCAGGCCCTTGGTCCTGATCAGCCGGTCGAGCCATCCCACGTCGAGGGGCCCGGAGGCCTCGATCCTCGCCGCCCCCGCCGCGACGCGCCCGCGCCCGGCGAGCTCGAACCCGTCGCCTTCGACGCGGAAGCTCGACAGGTCCAGAGCGCCCGCGGCGAGCTCGAAGCGGGCCTGCACCGCCGCCTCGATGGGCATCATCCGCCCGATTTGGACGGAGGCGGCGGGGATGTCGGCGAAGCCTCGCGTCGCGCCGTTCTCGGCGGACCAGCCGGCCCGCAGGTGATCCAGCGCCAGGGTCAGGTTTCCCGGCAGTTCGGAGCCTTCGAAGGACAGGTCGGAAACCTGCAGGTGGCCGATCTTCACCGTCAGACCGCGGCCGCCGCGGGACGAGGTCGCCGGCATCCCCTGCATCGAAATCCGCACGCCGCGCGCCGCGACGGTGCCCAGCTCGACCGTGCGCCGGGTCAGCCAGACCCGCCCGAGGTCGACCGCAAAGCTCTCGATGTCGGCGCGCACCGTTGGCGTGCCGAGCTCGACCCCTTCGAGGTGCACCCGGGGGGGCAGCAGGCCCCAGTGCAGGTCGTCGATGGCGAGCTCGGCGCCGTAGGCTGCGGCCGCGCGCTCGATCCACCGGATCGCGGCACGCCGGGTCGGCCCCGCCTCGAGAACGGTGCGCAGCAGCAACCCGAGGAGCAGGATGAACGCGGTGGTCGCCAGCACGGCGATGACCGTGCGTCGGAGATGGCGGTACCTCACCCGCCTCGCTCTCCCCATTTCAGCTTGCGGTGCAGGACCTGGAAGTACGAGCGCCGGGGGTCGGTGACCAGAACCACCGGATCGCAGCAGGGCCGGATCCGGACCACGTCCTCGTTGCTGAGCGGGAAGCCCTGCTGGCCGTCGAGGGTCAGCCACACCTCTTCGCTGTGGCTCTCGAGCCGGACCTCGATCTCGGACTGCAGCGACAGCACGATCGGCCGGTTGGTGAGGGCGTGCGGGCAGATCGGGGTGACGACGATCGTCTCGAGAGTGGGGTAGAGGATGGGCCCACCGGCCGAGAGGTTGTAGGCGGTGGAGCCGGTCGGAGTGGCGATGATCAGACCGTCGGCCTTGAAGCGGCTCACCAGCTGGTCGTTGACGTGCACCGACAGCACCAGCATCCGCGCGAGGGCCGACTTGTTGACGACCGCGTCGTTGAGGACGCAGCGTACGGTCGGCTCGCGGCCCGGCGTGTCGACGGTGATCTCGAGCCGCTCGCGCCGCGCCGTCGCGGCGCGGCCCTCGAGCACCGCGTGCAGCATCGGCATCAGGTTCTCGGCCGGGTGCTCGGTGAGAAAGCCGAGCGTGCCCATGTTGATGCCGAGGATCGGGGTGCCGCGGAGCTCGCCGCGGGTGACGGAGAGCAGGGTGCCGTCGCCGCCGAGCACCACCACCACGTCGACCTGGCTCGGCAGGTGCTCGCGGTCGATGTGATCCTCGCCCTCCAGGACCTCGGCGGTCTCGCGGTCGATCACCGCCTCGAGACCGAGGCGACCGAGTTCCGCCAGCAGCAGCCGCCCGAGCTCGGCCGCTTCATGGCTGGTGGTCTTCAGCACCACGCCGACCCGTCGAATGTCGGGCGCCGTCATCGCCGCCCATTCTACGGCAATTCGCCGAATCCGCCCGTGCCCCACGGCACGGGCGGATTCGGCGAATTGCAATACAAGATGTAGTGGTGAGCTTGAATCTCACCACTACATCTTGTGGTTGAATCGGGGATAGACGGATCGGCTGTACGGGCCTGCTTCGAGAGGCCGTATCTCTCTGTGGGCCAAACCCTTGACATGCCGTGTCCGGCGGATCATCATGGAGTGGTCAGAAGTGGCTCAAATCGGTCTGAAGTGGATTGGTGAATCATTCCGGCGCACTTCGGACCCCAGGGGGCATTGTGGAGCGTTTCCGCGGAGGGTTCCCGGCGACCATCGACGCCAAGGGCCGCATCAAGCTGCCGGCGCGCCTGCGCGAGCAGCTCGAAGCGGACTTCGGGCGCGAGGTCTACGTGTGCTCCTTCTTCCCCCACGAGCTCCGAGTCTACCCGCTCCCGGTCTGGCAGGCGGTCGAGGAGCAGCTGCTCAAGAAACCGGCCATGAAGCCCGCGGTCCTCAAGCTCGTCGAGCGCGTCAACTACGGACAGCTGCTGGAGATCGACGATCAGGGGCGGATCCTGATCCCCGCGCTGCTGCGGGAGATGGTCAGCGTGGAGGGCGAGGTCGTGGTCTCGGGCCGCATCAACCACCTCGCGCTCACCAACCGCTCGCGCGCCGCCTCCTTCCTCGAGAAGGCCTCGCTCAGCGACGAGGAGCTGGAAGAGCTCGCGCAGCTGGAGCTGTGATGGAGGAGAGCAGTGGCCTCCCGTCACCAGCCGGTGCTCACCACCGAGGTGGTGGAGCTGCTGTCGCCTGCGGGCCCGGGTCTGCTCGTCGACGCGACGGTCGGCCTCGGAGGCCACGCCGACGCGCTGCTGCGGGCCCAGCCCGGCTTCCGGCTGGTCGGGCTCGACCGTGACCCGCAGGCGCTGGCCGGCGCCGGCGACCGGCTGCGCGAGCACGGCTCCCGAGTGCGGCTCGCCGAAAGCCCCTTCGACCGGCTGCCGTCCGTCCTCGAGCGCCTCGGCGAGGACGCCCCGTCGGCGATCCTGGCCGACCTCGGCTGCTCGTCGCTGCAGCTCGACAGCCCGGAGCGGGGCTTTTCCTTCGCGGCCGACGGACCGCTCGACATGCGCATGGGCGCCGAGGGAGAGACCGCGGCCGAGCTCCTCGCGCGGGTCGAGATGGGGGAGCTGGTGAGGATCCTGCGCGACTTCGGTGAGGAGCGGCGCGCGCGCGCGGTCGCCCGCGCCATCCTCGCGCAGCGCGAGCGCTCGCCGCTGCGTACCACCGGCGAGCTCAGCCGGCTGGTGCGCGGCGTCGTCGGGGCGGGCGACCACCGCATCCATCCGGCGACCCGGACCTTCCAGGCGCTGCGGATCGCGGTCAACGACGAGCTCGGGCAGCTCGAGCGCTTCCTCGAACCCGCGGTGCGTGCGCTGCGGCCCGGCGGCCGGATCGCGGTCATCGCCTTCCACTCGCTCGAGGACCGCATCGTCAAGCACACCCTGCGCCGGCTCGTGGGGCGATGCACCTGTCCGCCGGGTCTGCCGGAGTGCCGCTGCGAACCGCAGCGGGTGGTGCGGGTGCTGACCCCGTCGCCCATCCGGCCAGGCGACGACGAGCTCGCAGCCAATCCGCGCGCCCGCTCCTCGAGGTTGCGCGCCGCCGAACGCCTGGGGGAGGACTGACGATGCAGCTCCCGGGCGCAGCCCCCAGCAACCGCTTCCTCATCCCGCAGCGCGACCAGCGCTGGCCGCAGGTCCTGACCGCGCTGCTGCTGGTGTCGACCCTGGTCGTCGTGGCGCTCGGGCTCGTCGGCTGGCCGCGGCTGAAGAGCACCTCCATCCACTACGAGCTGATCCAGCTTCGGGCCGAGGTGGAGGAGCTCGAGGAGCGGCAGAGTCTGTTGCTGCTCGAGCTCGAACGCGAACGCAGCCCGGAGCGGCTGGCGACCCGCGCCCGCGACCTCGGCCTGGTCGAGGCGCAGCCTCCCGGCCTGCCCGCGCCCGCGGACCCCGGGGAGGCGCCGTGAACCGGCGGCGCCTGGCGGCGGTGGTCGCGGTGCTCGCCCTCGGCGCCGGCGTGGTGGCGGTCCGCAGCATCCAGGTCGCGGTCTTCGAGCACGATGCGTGGCGGCAGCGTGCGCAGCGCCAGCAGCAGCGGGTGATCGAGGTGCCGAGTACGCGGGGCACGATCCGCACCGCCGACGGCTACGTCCTCGCAACCTCGGTGGCGCGGGTCGCAATCCAGGTGGACACCCAGCTCCTGGCCTACCCGGAGCTCTTCGTGCGGGCGGCGTCCCCGCTCCTCGAGGTGCCGGAGCGCGAGCGGGCCTCGCTGGGTGTGGCTCGCCCAGCGCGTGCTGCCGGAGACCGGCGAGCAGGTTCGGTCGCTGGCCGCGAGCGCGGTCGGTCTGTTCCCCGACTTCGAGTGCATCTACCCGCAGGGCGCGCTGGCCGCGCCGGTGGTGGGGTTCGTCGGTCGCGAGGAGCTCAACACGGTCGGCCGGGCGGGCTTCGAGCACCACTTCGATTCCGAGCTCGCCGGCGCGCCGGAGGAGTACCTGTCGATCAACGACGCCGTCCCGCGCAGGGTGCGCCTGGAGCGGCTGCACAGCGGGCGGGCCGGCTCAGACATCGAGCTCACGCTCCACGGGAGGCTGCAGGCGCGCGCCGAGTCGGCGCTCGGCGCGGCGATG
>DATIVB010000035.1:0-2096 GCA_035466375.1 Chondromyces sp. | reverse complement strand
CGCCGACAAGGCCTGCGAGGTGATCGGCTCGGGCGCTCTCGAGCCTCACATCGGCTGTCTGAGCTACGGCACCACCGCGACCATCAACACCACCCACCGCCGCTACGTCGAGCCGGCGCCTTACGTGCCGCCCTACCCAGCCGCCGTGCCCGGCGTGCACACCGTGGAGATCCAGATCTACCGCGGCTACTGGATGGTGACCTGGTTCAAGCGGGAGTTCGGGCAGCGCGAGGCGCGGATCGCCGCCGAGCGCGGGGTGGCGCCGGAGCAGCTGTTCGACGAGCTGGTCCGGGAGATCCCTGCGGGCTCCATGGGCCTGGTCCTGCAGCCGTACTGGTCGCCGGGGGTCCGCATCCCGGGGCCGGAGGCGAAGGGCGCGGTGATCGGCTTCGGCGACGTCCACACCCGCGCCCACATCTACCGCGCCATCCTCGAAGGGCTGGCCTACGCACTGCGCGAGGGCGGCGAGCGCGCCGAGCGGCGCTCCGGGGTGCGGCTCGAGGAGGTGCGGGTCGCCGGCGGCGGCTCGCAGTCGGACGCCGCCATGCAGATCACCGCCGACATCTTCGGGCTGCCGGCCTCGCGGCCGCACGTGTTCGAGGCCTCGGGCCTCGGGGCGGCGATCGACGCGGCGGTGGGCGCCGGCCTCCACCCCGACTTCGAGACCGCGGTCGCGGCGATGACCCGGGTGCGCGACACCTACGAGCCCGACCCCACCAACCGCGGCGTCTACGACGGCCTCTACCGCGAGGTCTACCTGAAGATGTACAAGCGGCTTCGCCCTCTTTATGAGAAGATCCGGGAGATCACGGGATACCCCCCGTAGGTCGTTGCACGTTGGAACGTTGAACGTTCGAACGTTCCGCCCATCCGTCCGGGCATTTCGAATTTCGAATTTCGAATTTTCCGCCCGCCCACCCGAGCTCAACCACGAAGACACCAAGTTCACCAAGGAACACGAAGAGATCTCTTGGTGTCCGCCTTCGTGCCTTGGTGACTTTGTGGTTGCGACGGCTCGCGCTGATGCCTCGGACGGCGATGGTGTCCGGTCAAGGGTCGATCCGGCATGGCCATGCCGCGGTCGCGCCGCCTGCCCGCCGCCCCGGTCGCAGTCGCGGTCGCCGCCCTCTGAACCTGCAGCTGCCACGGGCACTGCCACTGCCACTGCCGCCTGCCGCTGTCACTGAACCTGGATCCGGGCACGGAGACGGCGGAACCTGTCCTCGGCCAGCCTCCCTGGGGGCTGGCTGCAATGCCCGGCAACCAGACTCCGACCGGGGGGTGGGGGAACGTTCCAACGTTCGAACGTGCAACGTTCCAACGATTGCCGCGCGACGGCCTGATGCCCGAATTCCCCTCTCTCGCCACACGACCGCCATGATTGGCGCGGATGATCGTGTCATGGGGCCCCATCAGCCGCTCAGTTGCTGTTTCCCCTCCCGCCGCTGCGTGCCATCGGCATGCCGCTTGATACGCTCGATGTCCCTTCGACCGGGGGGTGGGCGGGGAATTCGAAATTCGAAATTCGGCACTGCCCGTCAGGAGCGAAATGTGGCCGCCGGCCGGGAAGGAAGGGTGGGTGGAGGCCGGCCATCGGCCACCCGCTCATGGCGGGTAGACGCCGCGGCCATAGGCCGCGAGCAAATCCGAAATAGGCGGGCGGAACCTGCTCCCTGCCGTCTGCTCCCTGTTCCCCTCCGGGGGGACGGGCGGAAATCCGAAATCCGAAATCCGAAATGGACGGGCGGGGGGCATTCCGAATTCCGAACTCCTAATTCCGAATTCCTCCCATCGTCCACCCTTCGAGCGCGATCGCGAACTGCTCCCGCTCCCGCTGCCAGTCCTTGTAGCTCCAGCCGAGCTCGCGGCGCAGGATGGGGCGGAGGGTGTTGACGACGCCAGCGGCGGTGTCCGGCTCCCACATGCCGAGCCGAACCCTGCGCAGCAGGAGGTCCTCGAGGTGGAGGACCGCGCCCCAGCGGCAGTGGGCCGCGACCTCGGCCGCGCACAGGTCGAGGCCGGGCCGCAGGGGCCGGAGGTCGGAGCGCCCGCGGGCGAGCTCGACCGCGGCCCAGGCGGCGGCGCCCAACCGCGGC
>DATIVB010000034.1:0-11434 GCA_035466375.1 Chondromyces sp. | reverse complement strand
GAACTTCATCAGGATCTCGGCCACCTCGGGGCGGGCGAACTCGGTGGGCAGGGCCTCGCCGGCGGCGAGCATGGCGCGGACCTTGGTGCCGGACAGGAGCACGAAGTCCTCCTTCGTGTGCCCTTCCGGAGCATCGCGCATCATGATCACCTTGCCGATCTTCTTCGAGAACGCGGTGTGGTCCGCCTCGAAGATCTTGAGCTGGAGGGCGCCCGCGGGAACCTCGTCGTGGAAGATGGTCTGGGCGTCGAACGGGCCGTAGTAGTCGCCGACGCCGGCGTGGTCGCGGCCGACGATGAGGTGGGTGGCGCCCATGTTCTGGCGGAAAACTGCGTGCAGCACGGCCTCGCGCGGGCCTGCGTAGAGCATGTCGTAGCCGTAACCGGTGATCTCCACCGAGTTGGGCGGGAAGTAGAGCTCCGCCATCTTGCGGATGGCGGCGTCGCGCACATCGGCCGGGATGTCGCCGGGCTTGAGCTTGCCGAGGAGCATGTGGATGACGGCGCCGTCGGCGCTCTCGCGCTCCATGGCCATGCGGACCAGCTCCTCGTGGGCGCGGTGCATCGGGTTGCGGGTCTGGAAGGCGACGACCTTTTTCCAGCCGTTCTTCTCGATGAGCTCACGGATCTGGCCGGCGGTCCGGAATGTCCCCGGGAAGTCCTTCTCGAAGTACGAGAAGTTGAGGACCTGGATGGGTCCGGCGAGGAACACGTTGCCGACCTCGTTGAAGGCCGTGACGCCGGGATGCGCCGGGTCCGTTGTGCGGAAGATCTTCTCGGTCATGAACTTCATCTGGTCGGCGGTGGCAGTGTCGATGGACTCGATGGTCTGGATCGCGATCACCGGGTTGCCGGCGACGTTGGGGTCCTTGAGCGCGACCCGCGACCCGACCTTGAGACCGGCGGCATCGGCCACCACGTTGACGATGGGCACCGGCCAGAACAGGCCGTCGGTGGTGTGCATCTTCTCTGCAACAGCCAACGAGTCGGCGAGGTTCATGAACCCGGTCAGCGGGTTGAAGTAGCCCGAGCCCAGCATCACTGCGTTGGCGGCAGCCTGCGAGCAGATGCCGATGGACGGCAGTTTGGCGGCCTCGGCCTCGAGCTCGGCGCGTTTGGCGTCGTCGGCCACGAACAGGGGGTTCAGGGTTTCCGATCCATGTGGTTTGATCATGCTGTCTTCTCCCTCAATGAGTTTGGTGCCTCTTTCGAGGCTGTTGTCGCTGCCGTCAGACGGTTTGTTTGGTCATCCGTTCGTGGGTCATGGCCAGGGTCCGGTACAGGATGTGTGCGAACTTCGAGTAGGGGACGGTGATGAACAGGGTCAACACCGCACCGAGGTGCAGGACGTAGATGGAGCAGGCGAGCACCGGCGGCACGGCGACGAAGCGCAGCCCCTCGGTGAGCACCCCGGTGCCGATCACGCCGAGCACCGTCATCAGGAAGAAGCGGTCGAAGGCCGTCGTCTGGCCGACCAGCTTGTCACCCACCGCCCGCCGGTTGGCGAACAGGAGGATCCCACCGATGACCAGCGCAACGGCGGAAATGTTGCCGAGCCATTTGACCCAGTGGTCGAGCGGCAGCGGGTAGGTCGCCGCATCGAGGGGGATCCATGAGAAGGGGGGGTACTCCTTGTACAGGTAGACGACCAGGATGCCGGACGTGACGGCGGCGCCGACGAACCCCCACATGACCAGGAAGTGGCCCCACCGCCGCTTCGGCACGCCGTGGTCGCAGCGGGAGAACTTGCGGTGGGTCGCGATGTCGAGAACGGCGCCTGCGAGCGCGCCGAAGAACGAACCGCTGCGTTGCCGGCCAGCTCCGATAAGTTGCCAGAACCGGCGCCCGCTGAACCACATCGCAGCGATCACCAGGACGGTCACGGTCGTGTAGACGATGTAGATCAGGGAGTGCGGGACGAACGCCTCGTAGTGGAAGCGCCCCTCGAGCGCCGACAGCGCCGGGTCGACCTCCGGGATCGCGAGGCCGGTGGTGGCACCCAACAGCACGAGCCAGAAGATGACCGGCAGGAAGATGAGCGCGGGCCAGGAGGCGCGGATGTTGCCGACCAGGCGGCCCATGAACCGCGGAGCCGACAGGCGCTCCACCGCCATGGCCCGCACGACGGCCATCATGTCGCCCGGGTTGACCCCGCGGGGACAGCGGACCGAGCAGTCGTTGCACTGGTGGCAGAGCCACGGCCCCGCATCGGCGGCGAGCTGATCTTCCAGGCCCCACTGCGCCATCAGGACCTGCCGCCGCGGGAAGGGCGCGTTCGCGGGCGCCAGCTCGCACACGCTGGAGCAGGTGGCGCACTGGTAGCACTTGGCGGCATTGGCGCCGCCGCGCTTGACGAACGCCTCGCGGAACTCCGCAGACGGATGGACGACCGGAATCGAGGCCATGCCCTTCCTCCCCGGGCTAGAAGCCCTTGAGCGGGTTCGGACCCATTTCGTCGAGCTCCTCGGCGAACTCGTCAAGGAGCTGCGGGACGCGCACGAAGTCGTCGTGCGAGAGCTCGACGAGCTTGACCCGCTCCGACTCGAGGGCGAGCCGCTGCAGGGTCTCGCCGACGTTGCCGAGCCGCGTCTTGGCGAGCTCGGAGCCGCGGACATAGTGGCACTGGTAGTCGTCGCCGTACTTGCAGCCGATCAGGATGACCCCGTCGATGCCCTTGGACAACGCCTCGGCGAGCCAGATGATGTTCATCGAGCCCAGGCAGCGTACGGGGACGACCCGCACCCACGGGTTCCAGGTCGCGCCGTTGGCGGCCGCCGCCTCGAGGGCGGGCACGGCGTCGTTCTCGCACATCAGGGCCAGGATCCTGGGCTTCTCCTCGAAGTCTTCGGGCACCTCCATCGCCTTGATCATCTCGGCGATCTGGTGCACCGAGTAGTCCGGGAAGCTGATGATCCGCTCCGGGCAGGCGCCCATGCAGATCCCGCAGCGGCGGCAGCGCAGCTCGAAGAGCTCCGGGGTGCCCTTGGCGTCCTCGTTGAGGGTTCCGAAGGGGCACTCCTCGGTGCAGCGCTTGCACTGGGTGCAGCGCTGCAGGAAGAAGTCCGGGTAGGTGGTGTCGCCGGCGCGCGGATGAACCGCCTCGCCGCGCTTCGCCATCTCGATGCACTGCACCGCCTTGAGTGCCGCGCCGAAGCCGTCCTCGCCGGACTGCGCCGCGTCCATCGGCGCGTGCACCGCGCCGGCGGCGTAGATCCCGGTGCGCCGGGTCTCGTACGGGAAGCAGATGAAGTGCGAGTCGGGGAAGTTGTACTTGAGGGTCGGAAGGTCCGGGCCCTGGCGGTAGGTGAGGTTGAGGATCTCGGTGCCCTCGTGGTGCTCGAGCTCCTTGGCGCGCTTGGCCGAGTTCTCGCGCACCTGCGAGCTCTCCGAGTGCTCCGCCTGGTGGCGTGAGTCGTGCAGCTCGCGGATCAGCTCGCCGTCGGCGGCGACTGGCGTCATGCCCACGGCCAGGACCACGAGATCTGAGTCGATGGCGACGTTGTCGCCGAGCAGGCTGTTCTCGAGCTCGATGGTGAGCTTGCCGTTGGCCTGCACACGGCGCACGTCGCCACGGGTGATCATGACCCCGGTCTTCTCCTGGGTGCCGAGGTAGAAGTGCTCCATCAGGCCGGGTGCGCGCATGTCCTTGTGGATGATGGCGCTCTCGATCCCGGGGTCGATGGCGTGCAGCTCCGCGACCTGGCGCAGGGTGTTGGTGCAGCACTCGGCCGAGCAGTAGACGAGGTGCTCGGGGTCGCGCGAGCCGGCGCACTGGACGAAGGTGACGCGCTTGGGCGTGCGGCCGTCGGACGGGCAGGCGACCGCTCCGTCCACGAGCATCTTCTCGAACTCGTGCGAGGTGAGCACGTCGGGCGATGCTCCGTAGCCGAGGTGCCCGAGCTTGTTGGCGTCGTAGGGCCTGGCGCCCGTCGCCTGGACGATCGCGCCGACCGTCATCTCGAGGCCGGAGGAGCCGTTGAGCTGGACCTTGAACTGGCCCGGCTGCCCCGAGATCTTGACGATGTCGGTCGAGGTCAGGACCTTGACGCTGTCGTTGGCCTTGACCTCTTCGATGAGCTTCGGCACCGGGTTGGGTTGTGGGGCATCGTACGGGGGCTCTTCCGGAGGAATCGACTTCTGGGCCGCCAGCCGGCCGCCGAGCTCCTCGGCACAGTCGACCAGCACGACGGGGTGCCCGAGTCCGGCCGACGCGATCGCCGCCTCGAGGCCGGACCGTCCGCCGCCCACCACCAGCACCGTGTCGTTGATCTCCTTCTCGAGGCGCGTTCCGAGCTTCATCCCGTCGAGCCGGGCGAGCCCCATCCGCACCATGTCCTGGGCGAGCATGGTTGTGTCCTCATGCCCGGCCTCGTGCGACCACGTGCAGTGCTCGCGGATCGCGGTACGGAACATCACCGGGCCGTCCTTGACCAGGGCGGCGAACTCTTCGCTCTTGGCGCGCTCCGAGCACGCCGCCACGAGGATGCCGTTGAGCCCGTTCTCGGCCACCGTCTTCCGGATCGCCTCGAGCCCTTCAGGCGCGCAGAAGCACTCGTGCGTCAGGGTGCATGCACACCCGCGGTCGTTGGCGGCCTCGATGACCTCGTCGATGTCGATCGCGTCGCCGATGCCGCAACCGGTGCACAGGAAAACGCCGTTCTTGTCCATTACGCCCTCCTTGCCGCGGCCACCAGCGCTCGCGCTGAGGCTCCGGTTGCATCGCGGACCGATGAGGCCACGTCCTCAGGCCTTCGCGCGACCCCAGCGACGGTGATCCGCGACCCGGGATCGTCGAGCAGGAAGCCGTCCTCGTCCTTGCGGCTGAAGAGGGCGAGATCCTCCTCGGCGGCGCTCGGCATCATGCCGGTGGCGAGCACCACCAGGTCGGCCTCGGCCTCGATCTTGGTGCCCGACTCGACGTCCTCGAGGTGCAGGCTGAGATTTCCGTTCACCTGTTCGACCTTGCCGACCTTGCCTTTGACCAGCCGCACGCCGTCCATCGCCGCCACCTTGAGCAGCACGTCCTCGTTGCGCCCCGGGGTCCGGCGGTCGATGTAGTACATCGTCACCTCGGAATCGGGGTACTGGTCCTTGACGTACTGCGCCTGCTTCAGCGAGGCGAGGCAGCACACGCCCGAGCAGTAGGGGAGGTGGTTGACGTCCCGCGAACCGGCGCACTGCACGAAGGCGACCTTGGTCGGCGGCTCGCCCGTGGACGGACGAAGGATCTTGCCGGCGGTCGGTCCGGCCGGCGAGGCGAGGCGCTCCATCTGGACATTGGCGATGACATCTTCGAGCCCGCCGCCCAGGTCCTCGAGCTTGTCGAGGGGGTACGGCTTCCAGCCGGTGGCCACCACCACCGCGCCGACCTCGAAGGTTTCGGAAGTCTCGGCGGCATCGAGGTCGATGGCGCCGTAGGTGCAGGCGTCGGCGATCTTCTTCGCCTCGTCGTCGCCGACGGCCGGCCGGTCGAAGACGAAGCGTTTCGGCCACGCATTCAGGTGCGGCAGCCGAACGGCCTTGACCTTGCACATGCCGAGGTTGAAGGGGTCCTCGACCTCGGTGGTGCAGGCCTCCGCACAGTCTCCGCACGCCGTGCACCTGGAGTTGATCCACGCGGGATCGGTGGCCACCGTCACCTTCCACCCGGTTGCGGTGGGCTCCGCGGCCGTGACCCGCGACGAGGTCAGCACGCGCACCCGCGGGTTGCGCTCGATGCGTCGGGTGTTGATCTCCATGCCGCAGGTCGGCGGGCACATCTTCGGGAAGTAGTTGTGGCTGCGGACGACGCGGCCGCCGATGTAGGGCTCGCGCTCCACGATCACCACCTCCGCGCCGGTCTCGGCCGCCTCGAGGGCGGCGCTGATTCCCGCGATGCCGGCGCCGATGACGAGCAGGGACTGCGTGGCTTCGCTCATGTGTCACTCCGTTCGACCGCTGCTTCCCGCACCTTCAGGGTCGGCTCGGCGAAGAGCGCGAACCGGAGCCACCGGAAGGCGAATTCGAGCAGGGCCTCATCATTGGTTTTGAGCTCCTCGAGCGTCTCAGGCTGGATGTCAAAACGCTCGCTGAAAGAGGACTCGAAGACAAAGGACCGGAAGGTGTCGAGGTCGTAGCACGCGGTGTAGAACATGTGCATCCGCTTGGCATCGAGCGTGCGGCCGCCGATGAACCAGGGATGGCTGACCAGATCGCGGAATCCGGCTTCGATCTCGTCCTGGGCGATCAGGCCCTGGTCATCGCGCCACTCGGAGGTGGTCCACTGGCGGCAGCCGGGCTGCTCCCGGCCCTTGCAGTGGTCGTCCTCGAAGACGAAGAACATGGGCTCGGGCTCCTCGCCGGCGCGCGCCGGAGGCAGCGCCATGCCCAGCGGGTACATGCGGCAGGCCCAGGGGCGGTCCTCGTACACCGTGCAGCCGCCTTCGCCCACGAAGGGGCAGGGCTTGCCTTCCTCGTTTTTCATCCTGAGCATCACCATCGGCAGCCTGAGGTCCTTGGTGATGGGGTTGGTGGTGTAGGTCTCGAGGAAGTCCCGGGTGTGCAGGCCGAGCCGGCGCGCGAGTCGCAGCGCGTCGAGCGGTGCGAGGACGATGTTGACGTCGGCGCAGCAGCTGTTGAAGCAGGGCACGCCGGGGTGGCAGGCGAACGCAAAGGTCTCGCCGGCCGCGAGCCGGCGCTTGTCCACGAGGAACTGCGGAAGGTTCGCTTCGGCGGGGCTCATTCGCGTCCTCCATCGTCGGTCGTTGCGGCGCCGGCATCACCGACTGTCGCGTCGATGATGCGGTCCTTGAGTGCGTCCGACGACCACACGGCGAGCGGCGACACGTCGCCGCTTGGCGGGTCGATGCGGTAGCGATACGAGGCGCGAACGGCGTAGTTGTCCTGCATGTGCTGCCAGCCGCGCACGAAGTACGGGCACTCGTCGTTGAAGCAGGCGAGCTGGAACTCGCCCTGCCAGCCGGTGTTGTCCGGCAGCTCGAAGGCTTGCAGGGGCTGGTTGCAGTGCGGGCAGACGGGGTGGGAAGTCGTCATTGAACCTCTGGGAAAAGGGCCCCAGGCGCCGAAGCGCCTGGGGCCCGGAGTTGGATGAGGGATCAGCCGCCGAGCAGCTCGTGATCGGTTTCAGGCTTGAACAAGGGGACGATCTCACGCTTGAGCATCGTCCACTCTTCGGTGACCGGATCCATCGTGCAGTTGGCGAAGCACAGCCACTTGTCGTTGTCCAGCTTGGGGAAGTCGGCGCGGAAGTAGTACCCCGGCCAACGGGTTTCCTCGCGGAACAGCATCGTGCGGACGTGCGCTTCGGCCTGGTACATGCGGTGGTAGTTCTCCCAGCACCGCATCAGCTCGTGGAGGTCCTTCGCACCGAGGTGCTTGGCGTCTTCCTTGAGCAAGCCGAGGAGCTCGAGGCCGCGCTCGCAGAGGAACTTGGAGGTCGTGAACTGGGAGCCCACGCCGCCGGCGTACTCGTCCATGAGCTTCTGCAGGCGGAACATGAACATCTTCGGCAGGATGTAGTGCGGGTTGACGTCCTCCTGCGAGGTGAAGCCCTTGTGCTCCTCGTACAGGGCGAGGGGCGCGAGGGTCTTGGTCTTGAGGTCCTCGATCAGGGCATCGTTGACCGTCGGCTTCGCGGGGTTCTCCTTCACCAGGTAGCGGATCGCTGCCTTGGCGGCGATGCGGCCCTCGGCGTGGGAGCCGGAGGAGAACTTGTGCGAGGAGGCGCCGGTGGCGTCGCCGGCTGCGAACAGCCCCTTGACGGTGCACATGTTCTCGTAGCCCCAGAAGTAGTCGGTGCCGCCGGACAGGTCTTCCGGACCGGACACCCAGGCGCCGGAAGCGCCGGAGTGCGAGCCGATGAAGTACGGCTCGGCGGCGGCGATCTCGGAGGACTTCTCTTCAGGCTGCACGTCGCTGGCGGCCCACAGGATCGCCTGCGAAATGGTCATGTCGAGGAAGTCTTCCCAGGCCTCGCTCTCGAGCTCCTTCATCTTCTTCTTGTAAGCCTTCGGGTCGTCTGCGTACTGGTCGGCGATCTTCTGCATGGCCTCCTCGGTGCGCATGTAGATGGGGCCCTTGCCCTCCATCACGTCGAGCATGCCGAGGTAGTTGCGGAGGTTCGCGGGGATCGGCTTCACGTGGCCGTAGGGCTTCCAGTTGTCGAGCTCGGGGCGCCGCTCGACCATGTACTCGCCGCCGAAGGCGTTGGTCGCGCGGGACTTGAAGAGCAGGAACCAGGCGCCGACCGGACCGTAGGCGTCCTTGAAGCGGACCGGGATGAAGCGCACTTCCTGGCAGGTCATCTCGGCGCCGGCCTTCAGGGTGAAGTACGCCGACGAGCCCGAGTTCCACGGCGGGTACCAGGCGCGGCCGAGGCCTTCGCCCGAGGAGCGCGGCTTGAAGACGTGGACCGCACCGCCCATGGCGACGAAGACCGCGCGGGCGAGGAAGACGTAGAACTTGTTCTCGCGGACCGAGAACCCGTAGGCGCCCTTCAGCTGGCCGTCCTCCATGATGGGGCCGACGATGAAGACGCGCTCGATGATGTTGTCGGCGCCGAGGTGGTTCTTGGCGGCCTCGGCCACGACGACCTTGTAGGACTCGCCGTTGATCATCAGCTGCCAACGACCCTCGTGCACGTAGCCGCCCTGATCGTCCTTCCAGATCGGCAGGCCCCACTTCTCGAAGAGGTGGACCGAGCTGTCGACGTGGCGGGCGATATTGGCGACAAGGTCGTCGCGGGCGACGCCCATGAGGTCGTTCTTCACGTACGTGACGTAGTCCTTGACGGTGTTCTGGCCGTCTTTGAGGCCCACGTACTGGTTGATCGCGGACAGACCCATCGCCACCGCGCCGGAACGATCCACGGCGGCCTTGTCGACGAGCGTGACCTTGAGGTTGTTCTTCTTCGCCCAGTAGGCGGCCTCGACCGCGGCGCCGCACGATGCCATGCCGCCGCCGAGAATCAGAAGATCGGTTTCGACTTTGACGGTTTCGAAGTTTTGCATCTTCCCCTCCCTACTTCATCCACACGTCGCAGCCGAGGGAGTCCGGCTCGGTGAAGAGCACCGGACCCTCGAGGCCCGGATCGGTGTTGAAACCGCCGGCGGGCTCCGCCTGGCCTTCGGGTGTGGTGCGGATGGGGAACTTGAAACGCTTCACCTGGCCGCTGCGGAACTTGACCGTCCACATGATGGAGTCGGTCGAGCGCAGCGGGACCACCGAAGCTCCCATCGGCACGAAGTCCGCGTAGCCGCGGACGTCGACCGCCTGCGTCGGGCAGATCTTGACGCAGTTGTAGCACTCCCAGCACATCTCGGGTTCACGGTTGTAGGCCTTCATGGTCTCCTTGTTGAGGACCATCAGGTCGTTTGGACAGATGAATTGGCAGGCGGTCTTGTCGAGCGCCTTACACCCGTCACACTTTTCCACGTTGACAAAACTCGGCATACAAGCTTCCTCCTTTCAATCTCCACGAAGTTCTTGGAACCGGAAACTCACATCTTCTCTCATCACCGCCGGATTCTAGCAAGAGCTGTGCCTGTTTTCACAAGGTGCTCGGCGGTGATTCTCTGACCGAGTGTTAAATAATTGAAAGAAATGATCTTACAGGACATGATTCCGGTCCTCGCGAGACGTGTTCGAGGAGCGGCCTCCGAAGCCAACTGAGGTCAACGCTCGGGGGGTACTGCGGCCTTCGGGACGGCCTGGGAAGATGAGATTGGGTGCTCGGAGAGCGTAAGTCATGCTGCTGGATGTGTTAAGCAGGGGTACGGAAGCGATCGAATACTGCAAGTGAAATTTTTCACTTGCAGTATTCCAAACAACTTGCGTTGCGATCGTCGGCGCGTCTGTTACCGGATTGTTACGTCTCCCTCCAGCCCTGGATACAAGTTACTCAAAATAAAATATTTGAGAAAAAGAACATCCTGTTACTGCCGTGGAACGACACTCCAAACGTGGGAAGGCGGTGACGGCGGTCATCGAGCCCAGGCGGGGAGTGGGCTGCCGGAGACCTCGTGCGAGATTCACCCGACGTGCTGCTCTATCGTGCTGACAGACAGTGTCTTACGGAGTCAATCAGGGGATGTATCGGCGGTGACCGTGGAGCGCGAGCCTTCAGATTCCGGGACAGACGAGCGCATCCCGAATCCCCGCCGAAGCCTCCGGTACCGCACCGGGCCTGTCGCCGGGGCCGGCCGGGCAGGCCGGGGACGGCACCGAATATGCATGGCCTTGGGCCACATCATCGCGGGCGACCGCGAATCGGGAGGCAGCTGATGCGACTGATACTTCTCGGACCGCCAGGCGCGGGCAAGGGGACCCAGGCACGATTCATCTGTGAGCGTTACGGTATTCCGCAGATCTCGACCGGGGATATGCTGCGGGCTGCGGTTGCCGCCGGCTCCGAGCTCGGCCGGCAGGCCAAGGCGGTGATGGATTCGGGCGGGCTGGTGTCGGACGACATCATCATCGGCCTCGTCAAGGAGCGGATCACGAAGGCTGACTGCGCCTCGGGTTTCCTCTTCGACGGCTTCCCGCGCACCCTGGCCCAGGCCGAGGCGATGCGCGAGGCGGGGGTTTCGATCGACGCCGTGGTGGAGATCGCAGTGCCGGACGACGAGATCGTCGCCCGGCTCTCGGGGAGGCGGTCCCATCCCGGATCGGGGAGGGTCTACCACGTGCGGTTCAACCCGCCCAAGGTCGAGGGCAAGGACGACGTCACCGGCGAGCCGTTGGTCCACCGGGACGACGACAAGGAGGACACGATCCGCAACCGGCTGGCCACCTACCACGCCCAGACCGAGGTCCTGACCAGCTTCTACGGTAACCTCCAGGCGAAGGGTGCTCCGGACGCGCCGCAGCTGATCACGGTGGACGGCACCCAGTCCATCGACGCCGTCCGCGATCAGACGATCGCCGCGTTGGACAGAATCGCGCGCGGCTGAGGATCGAGACTGGAGAGCGCTCGAGCGCGGTCGTTATTTCTGGGCAGAGGGGCGGAGGGGAAAAGGGGCAGAGGGGCAGAGGGGAAGCAAGTTGCCAGACACCTCTGCCCCTCCGCCCCTCCGCCCCTCCGCCCCAATGCGGAGTCGCTTCAATCCTGCCTTTCAACCTCGAAGGGGATGTCGGCAGTGCTCTCCTCGAGCTCGATGACGAGTCGCCAGCGCCCGGGTTGGATCCCGCCGGAATCGAAAAACACCAGCGGGCCCCGGCAGCTTTGGAAGGTGTTGATGTGCACGTCGTCGTAGGCGAAACCGCTGAAAGGGTCGGTGAGGAACCAGCGGTCACAGGGCATCTGCGCGGTGTCGAAGCGCCCGAGGGTGGGCAGGGCTGTGACGGCCCGCTCCACCGCCACCCGGACCCGGCCGAAGTTCGTCCGGTAGGTGTCCTGGTCGACGAGCGCCAGCCGCCTGCCATCGGGGGTCCGAACC
>DATIVB010000033.1:0-3092 GCA_035466375.1 Chondromyces sp. | reverse complement strand
CGTCGTGATCCGCTGTTCGGCCAACGGGGACGGCGCGACGGTGTTCGAGGTCGAGGACGACGGCGCCGGCATCCCCGAGGACCTGAGCCACCGGGTCTTCCAGGAGTTCTTCTCCTCCAAGGGTACCGAGGGGACGGGCATTGGGCTGCTGGTCGTGCAGAAGGTGGCCGAGGAGCACGGCGGCAAGGTCAGCTTCGAGTCCAGACCTGGGCGCGGCACCGTCTTCACCGTGGTCATCCCGAACGGCCCCCCCGAGGTCACTCGAGGGCCTGTGCTTACCGTCCTCGGCGAGGCCGGCAGGGCCGACGCCTGACGAGCTCGTCGCAGCGGTGAGGCCTCAGGCGGCCCCGATCAGCGCCTCCACTTGCTTGAGGAAAGCGTCGCGGTCGATCGGCTTCTCGACCAGGGCGTCGGGCTTCGGCACGTCGTCGAGGTCGCCGAAGAAGTCGTCGAGCCGGGTCAGTCCGGTCAGCACGATGATCGGGATCGTCCCGGTCGCGCTGGACGTCCGCAGGCTGCGGTAGGCCTTGACCCCCGATTTGCGGGGCATCAGCACGTCGAGGGTGATCAGGTCCGGCTGGTGCGCCTCGGCCAACCACACGCCCTGCTCGCCGTCCGCCGCGGTCTCGGTCTCGTAGCCGGCTTTGCGGAATAGCGCCTCGAGGTACACCCGCATGTCCTGCTCGTCGTCGATGATGAGAACTTTCTTCGCCATGGTGTCTCCCTGGTCCCACTCGCTAGTTGGCCGAACCCGACGCGCCGAGCGCTGCTCGTGCCTCGGGGGTGTCGATGCGCCCCAGGACCTCGCGGATCGGCTCCCTGAGGCTCGGGTTGTCCAACGCGCGGATCACGCAGTCGACCAGGTCCGGCTCTTTGAGTTGGGCGAGCTCGTCCGCCGCGCACTGGACGAGCCTCGGGTTCGCGCTGCCGAGCGCCGAGCACAGGTACTCGACCGCGAGGCCGCCGGTCTCGCCGCCCTTGCGGGCGATGGTGCCGAGGGCCTTGAGGGCCTTCTCGCTGCGCTTGAAGCGGCCGATCGCCCGCACGCCGCGCAGACCGCCCCCGTAGGCGTCGACGAAGGCCTGCACGGCCTCGTCGCTCTTGCGCTCGGGCTCGTCCTCGGACGCGGACGCTTCCGACAGGTACGACTCGTCGGCGAAGTACTCGACCGCCATGCGGCGCACGGTCGCGCTGTACTCCGGGTCCTGGGCGATGGACTCGATGATCCGACGGTCCGAGATCTTCGAGAAGCACATACCGACGAGCT
The DNA here is from genome assembly GCA_035466375.1 of Chondromyces sp. Classification (GTDB taxonomy): domain Bacteria; phylum Acidobacteriota; class Thermoanaerobaculia; order Thermoanaerobaculales; family Sulfomarinibacteraceae; genus Sulfomarinibacter. The sequence continues at coordinate 1,825 of DATIVB010000033.1, read as the reverse complement.
CGATGTTCTCGGGCGCCTTGAGGAGGTCGGCGACGACTCCTTGCGAAAAGATCCGCTCCACGGCCACCAGTCGCGCATCGAGCGACTCGGCGTTCCTCGCGACCCGTTCGAGCAGGGCGTCGTCCCGCAGTCGGGAGACCGCCGTCAGCCGGACGCGCGGCGAATCGTCGGTGCACGCGACCTCGACTACCGCCTCCGGGTCCTCGAGCTTCTCGAGTGCGGCGAGCCGCACCTGCGGGTTCGAGCTCGACGCCCTCTTCTTCCGAACCTCGCCCTTCGGCTTCTTTCTCTTCTCCAGGACGCTCATCGTCGTCCTCCCTTCCCGAGGGCGCGAGCCGGACGGCCGGTCGGCAGGCCCTCGACATCACACGGGGTTGTCCGATGGTGGTGCATCGTTTTCATGCGGTGGCCACGCCCAGGGCGCGGTCCACGGTCTCGCCGAACTCGTCCGGGTCGATCGGCTTGTCGAACACCGCAAACGGCTTGCGCACGGCCAGGTGACGGCCGGCGAGCCCGCTGACGACGATCACCGGAATGCGTCCGAGATCGTCGTCCTTGGACAGCTTGCGGAAGAAGTCCGTCCCGGACTGGTTCGGCATCGCCAGGTCGAGGATGATCAGGTCCGGCCGCTCCCGCTCGGCCAGGGTGAATGCTTCCCGGCCGTCGGAGGCGGTCACCGTCTCGTAGCCCCGCCTCCTCAGCACCGCGGAGATGAAGATCCGGATGTCGGCCTCGTCGTCGACCACGAGCACCTTGCGACTCATGACGGCCTCCGTTTCTGCGATTTTGTTTGCATGAAAACTAATCCTCGCGCTCGCGCTCGGTCAAGAAGTTCCAGAACGGGATGTACGCCAGCAGCAGCAGGCCGGCGACGATGTACGCCATGCCTTTGGTGTGGGTCAGGAAATCGAACAGCGTGTGCATCATCGCGGCCTCCTCCTAGTGTTCGCCCCGCCACTCGGGGTGCTCGTACATGATCGGCATCCGGCTCGCGATGACGCGGAAGGCGACCACGGCGAAGGTGATGAACGCCACCGTCACCCACACCTCCATCCAGGAGGGCAGGTATCGCTGGTCCGTCGCCAGGTTCCAGTTGAAGGCCACGAACGTGATGTTGAAGCGGTTGAGCATGATGCCGAGGACGGTGATCACCGCCGCCACCCGCGCCAGCCCCACGCGCCGCTCCCGGTAGGCCACCGCGAACATGAGACAGGGCAGGAGCACGAACCCGAGCAGCTCGAGGAGGAACCAGGCGCCCCAGCCGGTGGCGAGGAGCGCCCACTCGTCCTCGATCGCGAGCCCGACGACCTTGATCGCGAAGTAGACCGCCAGCGCCACCGCCGCGCCCTTGGCGAGGCCGATGTTGAGGCGCTCGAAGTGCTCCACCGTGATCTCGACCTGGTGGTGAAAGGTGCGGTGCGAGATCATGCCTTCGACGATGACCATGGCGAGCCCTGCCGCCACGGCCGAGACGAAGAAGTGCACCGGGATGTGGGACGAGTGCCAGAGCGCGTGCAGCTTGGTGGGGGTCACCATGTACATCGCGCCGAGGGTCGACTGGTGCATGGTGGAGAGAATGAGCCCGAGGATGGTCAGGGCAACGGTCATTCTGCCCACCAGCCGCCGCGCCTTCTTCCAGCCCAGCCACTCGAAGGCGGCCGGGGTCGACTCGATGAACAGCACGGTGAGGTAGAGCGCGACGCACAGGGCGACCTCGAAGAGCGGCGAGGTCGGACCGGCCTGCTTGATGAACGGGTAGGGCAGCCGCCACGGCCGCCCGAGGTCGGCGAGCAGGCCGAGGACGACCAGGAAGTACCCGAGGAAG